>NZ_NOXZ01000027.1:0-47944 GCF_002258225.1 Rhodococcus sp. RS1C4
TCGCGCCAATAAGTCGATACTGACATCTGTGTCGGACTTCATGAGTGCGTCGGCGGCGTAGATGCCTGCGGGTCCGGCGCCGACGATGGCGACGCGGAGTGGACGAGTCTGATCGGTCATGTGCAGCGAACTACCTTCGTCGAGGGCATGTACGGACACCCCAGCATAAATTAAGTGTTACCTGATCTGGGCTGGTGGTCGTCACTCAAGGCTACGTCGCACTCCGGGCACACTCCAAGGCATCCGGACTTGAGCTATTTCCCGGTTTCAGGTAGGAATTTCATCATGCAGACGACATTCCTGGTCCGGCGAATCGCCCTGGACCTTTGTCGTACCTGCACCACCATGTGTTGTCGGTGACCTCTCCCGCGCACCGGGCCCTCTGAGCGCCCTTCGCTTCTTTCGCCACACATCCAGTACGGCTGCACCGACCACGGTCTCGGCGCGGACGGGCCATGCGGCTCGCCGTCGAAACGTCCGCGGCCATCATGAATCGAGGACAGACATGACCACTGTGGAAACCACGGTTTCACTCACGCTCGACAAGTTCGGCCCGAGTTTCGGTGCCGAGGTGATCGGGCTCGATGTGGCGTCGGCGTCCGATGCGCACATTCGAGCGGTGCGCGACGCACTGGTCGAGCACAAGGTTCTGGTACTGCGCGGGCAGTCCCTCGACGATGCGGGGCAGATCGATTTCGGTCGACGGCTCGGCGAGCTGACGGCGGGGCATCCGGTGCACGACAGTGGTCATGTCGCTGCCGAGGTCTATGCCCTCGACAGTCAGGACAACGGGTTCGCGGACATCTGGCACACGGACGTGACGTTCATGGAGCGTCCGCCGATGGGGTCGATTCTGCGGCCCGTCGTCCTCCCTCCGCACGGGGGTGACACCAACTGGGCGGACAGTCAGCTCGCCTACGAGTCGTTGGCTGCGCCGGTGCGGCAGATGATCGACCAGCTGACCGCGGTGCACGACGGTAACCGCGAGTTCGGCTACTACCTCGCGCAGAAGCGAGGAGGCAAGGGCAACGTCTGGGACGGCAAAGAGGTGACTGCGCTGGTACCCGTCGAGCATCCGGTTGTTCGGGTGCACCCGGAGACCGGTCGCAAGGGCATTTTCGTCAACCCTGGTTTCACGTCGCACATCGTCGGTGTCTCCGAGGCGGAGAGTCGGGGCATCCTCGACTTCCTGTACGCGCATCTGACCAAGCCGGAGCACGTGGTGCGTCACCGCTGGCGTCTCGGTGACCTGGTGCTGTGGGACAACCGGAGCACCTCGCACTACGCCAACCGTGATTACGGCACCGAGCACCGCAAGATGCACCGCATCACCCTGCGCGGCGACATTCCAGTCGGACCCCAGCAGCACTAGAGGTTTGCCGGGCGGGGAAGATTGTCGCCATGGCGTCGTG
The DNA here is from genome assembly GCF_002258225.1 of Rhodococcus sp. RS1C4. Classification (NCBI taxonomy): domain Bacteria; kingdom Bacillati; phylum Actinomycetota; class Actinomycetes; order Mycobacteriales; family Nocardiaceae; genus Rhodococcus; species Rhodococcus sp. RS1C4. The sequence goes on from NZ_NOXZ01000027.1 coordinate 1,413, forward strand.
GCGTGAACGTAGGCAACAGTGGGTCGACAGTCGTGAGGAAGCGCAGAACAACGCGTCTGCAGCAGCTGCCGCGTCGGGTGAACGCCGCCCGCCGAACGCGTGGCCGTTTCTGATCGCCGTCGGCATCGTCGTCGTGCTGCTCGCCGGAATCTTTCTCGCGGCTCGGTTCGCTCCCGCCGAGGACAACGTCACTCAGGCTCAGTTGCTCACCGACAGCATCACCGAGTTCGTCGACGCCCAGAACGAGGGCGACGCCGACGCTCTGCGCGCCGTCACCTGTGACGAGCAGGTGAGCAGCCTCGTCACCGGGTCCGATCAGGACTACACCGACGCTCGGGTTGCCGATGTGGAGGAGAACGGCAAACTTGTGGTCGACGGGGCTCCCAGTGAGTACGAGATCAACGGTGACCGCGGGGTCGTCACGGTGCCGACGAAGTTCGAGAAGACCGGGGCTACGTCGAGCGAGGTGTGGAAGTTCGTCCGCGTCGACGACAAATGGCTGGTGTGCAACGTATGAAAGGCTTGATCCGTGACTTACGCAGGTGACATAACCCCGGAGGCGGCCTGGGAGCTGCTTCGTGACAATCCCGAGGCAGTTCTGGTCGACGTCCGCACGCACGCCGAGTGGCAGTACGTCGGCGTCCCGGACACGTCGTCGATCGAGCGGCCCACTCACCTGATCGAGTGGGTGAGCTACCCGAACGGCGCGCGGAACGAGAACTTCGTCGATCAGCTGAAGGAAGCCGGTGTCGACGGCGAGCGCCCGGTGGTGTTCCTGTGCCGCTCCGGTCAGCGTTCCATCGGTGCGGCGGAGGCCGCGACGGCCGCGGGTATCGGCCCGTCCTACAACGTGCTCGACGGTTTCGAGGGTGCAACCGACGCCGACGGTCACCGCGGCGTCGTCGGGTGGCGTGCAGTAGGACTTCCGTGGAGGCAGCAGTGAGCGAGCAGAGGATTCCGGGCCTGCCCAAGGGCGGAGGCTTCGACAAGAAGCTGCCTGACGGTGTGGGGCAGGGAACGCTGGGTGTTCGCGGCGGGTTGATGAGGTCCGGGTTCGACGAGAATGCGGAAGCGTTGTATCTGTCGTCGGGCTTCGTCTACGAGAGCGCAGGTGCGGCCGAGCAGGCGTTCACCGGGGAGATCGATCATTTCGTCTACTCGCGGTACGGCAATCCGACGGTCAAGATGTTCGAGGAGCGACTGCGGTTGATCGAGGGCGCCGAGGCGTGCTTCGGTACCTCCAGCGGTATGTCGGCGGTGTTCACGGCCCTCGGTGCGCTGTTGAAGGCGGGTGACCGTCTGGTGGCTGCGCGCAGCTTGTTCGGTTCGTGCTTCGTGGTGTGCAACGAGATCCTCCCGCGGTGGGGCGTCGAGACCGTGTTCGTCGACGGTGAAGACAACGCGCAGTGGGAAGAGGCGCTGTCGGTACCGACGACTGCGGTGTTCTTCGAGACGCCGTCGAACCCGATGCAGTCGCTGGTGGACGTCAGGCGTGTGTCCGAGCTTGCTCACGCGGCGGGCGCAACGGTGGTGTTGGACAACGTGTTCGCGACGCCGTTGCTGCAGAAGAGCTTGGAACTGGGTGCGGATGTGGTGGTGTATTCCGGCACCAAGCACATCGACGGCCAGGGACGTGTCCTCGGTGGTGCGATTCTCGGTAGCAAGGAGTACATCGAGGGCCCGGTGCAGACGTTGATGCGTCATACCGGCCCTGCGCTGAGCCCGTTCAACGCGTGGACGCTGCTCAAGGGTCTCGAGACCATGCCGGTTCGGGTGCGTCATTCGACGCAGTCGGCGCTCGAGATCGCGACGTTCCTCGAATCCCATCCTGCGGTGTCGTGGGTGAAATACCCGTTCCTGGAGTCACATCCGCAGCACGAGCTGGCGAAGAGTCAGATGACGGGCGGCGGAACCGTCGTCACTTTCGAGCTCGCTGCTCCCGAGGGTGAAGGCAAGAAGCGTGCGTTCGAGTTGCTCGACGCTCTGCGTGTCGTCGACATCTCCAACAACCTCGGCGACTCGAAGACTCTCATCACGCACCCTGCGACCACGACGCATCGCGCCATGGGGCCGGAAGGCCGTGCTGCAGTGGGTCTTTCCGACGGGGTCGTTCGTATCTCGATCGGCCTGGAGGACACCGAGGATCTCATCGCGGACCTGAAGCAGGCGCTCGGCTGAGCTCAGACGCCGAAGGCGGCCAGTACCGTTCGGAACTTGGCTGTCGTTTCGGCGAGTTCGGCGTCGGGGTCGGATTGGGCGACGATCCCGCCGCCGGCGGTGGCGAGGGCCGAGCGGCCGTCGGCGGCGAGTTCGAGGCCTCGGATGGCCACCATCCATTCACCGTCACCCACGGCGTCGGCCCATCCGACTGCGCCTGCGTAGAAGCCCCGTGGTCCTTCGATCCGCTTGATCGCGTCCATCGCCGCCCGGCGCGGTACGCCCGCGACGGCAGGTGTGGGATGCAGGGCGATCGCCAGATCGAGCGAGGTCGTCGCCGCGTCGCGCAGAGTCCCGGTGATGGGTGTGCTGAGGTGCCACAGTTGCGGGGTGCTGCTGAGCTGCGGTTCCGGCGGGATGTCGAGGTCGCTGCACAGCGGTTCCAGTGCGGACCTGATCTCGTCGACGACGAATCGGTGTTCGGCTTGGTCCTTGGCGCTGGCTGCGAGGCGAGCGGCGATGGCGGCGTCCTCGTCGGGGATGTCGCTGCGCGCCGCGGTTCCGGCGAATGGATGGCATGTCACGGCGCGGCCGTGGCGCCGAATCAACAGCTCCGGGCTCGACCCGACGAGGTACGAGCCCGCATGCTCTGCCCCCGCTGCGGAGAGGTCGACGGCATAGCCGTTTCCCAGGACGTCCTTCTCGACGAGGGTGCCGAGCAGGGCCATGGGGTCGATCGGGGAGTCGGCAAACAATCGGAGCGATCGCGCCAGCACCACTTTCTGCACCGACCCGTCGCGCATGCTGTTCACCAGTGCGTGCACGCGCGCGACGTGTTCCTCCGCAGAAGGGATCTGTTCTCCGACGCGGACCCGGGGCAGCGCAGTCGTGAACGCTCGCCAGGGACCGTCGGTTCGACGCAGTGATGTCGGGTGTGTCAGGGCCACCGGGTCGGCGTCGTCGAACGGCAGGGCACCGACGACGGGCGTTCCACTGCGGACGGCTGCGACGGCGTCGTCCGTCGACGCGTACGCGTTCTCCACTCCGTCTGCTTCGACGTTGTAGGTGCTGCGTGACAGAACGAAGGTCGGTGTACCGGTGGGCGAGGGCGCCATCAGAACGGCGACTGGGTCCGGCCGACGAGATCGGCGACCGAGTTGATCACCTTCGTCGGGCGGAACGGGTAGTTCTCGACGGACGTCTTCGTGGAGATTCCGGTGAGTACCAGGATGGTCTGCAGGCCTGCTTCGAGTCCGGAGAGAACGTCGGTGTCCATGCGGTCACCGATCATCAGCGTGCTTTCGGAGTGACCGCCGATGGCGCGCAGCGCCGAGCGCATCATCAGCGCGTTCGGCTTCCCAACGTAGTATGGCTCTTTGCCGGTTGCCTTGGTGATGAGGGCTGCGACGGACCCCGTCGCGGGCAGGGAGCCTTCTCGCGACGGCCCGGTGGCGTCGGGATTGGTGGCGATGAACCGAGCGCCCTTCTCGACGAGGCGAATGGCGGTGGTGATGGCCTCGAACGAGTAGGTGCGGGTCTCACCGAGCACGACGTAGTCCGGGTTGGAGTCGGTGAGCACGTATCCGATGTCGTGCAGCGCCGTCGTCAGACCTGATTCGCCGACGACGTACGCGCTGCCGCGGGGACGTTGGTTCCCCAGGAAGTTGGCCGTCGCCAGTGCCGACGTCCAGATGGACTTCTCGGGGATGTTCAGGCCGGTGCGTTCGAGCCTCGCGCGCAGGTCGCGGGGTGTGCGGATCGAGTTGTTGGTGAGCACGATGAACGGAATCTCGTTCGCCTGCAGCTCCGCGACGAACGCGTCGGCGCCGGGTATGAGGTGATCCTCGTGGACGAGCACACCGTCCATGTCCATCAGGTAGGTCCAACGCTGGGGCTCGTCCTTGTCGCTCACCCCTACAGTCTTCCACTCGCGACGTTTTCCACTCGCGGGAAGTGCGATCTAGCCGGCTTTCTTCAGTGCCGTGCGCCGCAGGGCCCGTTCGCGGGCGGTCATTCCACCCCACACTCCGAACGGCTCGTTGGTCGCGAGGGCGAACTGACGGCACTGAACGATGACCGGGCATTGTTCGCACAACACCTTCGCCCTGTTCTCGCGCTGGCGCCGTGCGGTCCTGCCTTCGCCCGACGGGGAGAAGAACACATCGGAGATCGGATCGGGGCCTGCGGAGTCTTCGGTGGTGCCGTGCCCACGGCAAACCGCGTCCAACTGCCACTGCCATGCTGTTGTCGTTGGGGCCATGAACCGATGATGGCGTTCCTGCAGACCACGGAGAAGGTTTCGAATCATCGAGCGTCTAATGATGGAGTGAACATCTGGTGACCGCGTAGGGCAACGGTGTTCAGTGGTGACAGCGCCTCTACCGAGACCGGCAATAGAATCAGCCTGATTCTGAGTTTACCGAGTGCGCGAAAAGCATTGTCTTCGTGGGCCTTCGATGCACTTGTGCACTTCTCTTGTCGTCGAATTCAGGGAGATGTGAAGGTACGGGAACTAACCTCCTGACCGAAGTGTCTTCACTCGACGGGAGATCTGGATGACGACGTTGGCGGCGGTGCGGCCATCTCGACTGCGCGAACTGTACGAGGATTTCCACCGTTGGCCGGAGGTGGCGTTCCAGGAGAGACGGACTACGGCCGTGATCGCCGACGAGTTACGCGGCCGCGGACTTCACGTGTCCACGTCGGACACCGTGACCGGTCTCGTCGCGACGCTGGAGAACGGGCCGGGGCCGGTGGTCGGCCTTCGCGCGGACATAGATGCGCTGCCCATCGCGGAGCAGACGGGCGTTCCGTACGCGAGCACTACCGGTGCGATGCATGCCTGTGGCCACGATGTTCACATCACGTCGCTGATCGGCACGATCGACAGGCTCCTGGCGGTACGGGACCGGTGGTCGGGCACCGTCGTCGCGATCTTCCAGCCTGCGGAGGAGGTCGGATCGGGGGCACGCGCGCAGTTGGCGTCGGGAATCTTCGACGATCATCCGACCCCGCACATCGTGCTCGGGCAGCATGCCAGCGGCGCACTTGCTCCGGGCACCGTCGGGTCACGGCCCGCGGTGTTGCAAGCCGCTGCCGATACCTGGCAGATAACTCTGCGCGGCGACGGTGGGCATGCGGCCGGTCCGCACAAGACCGTCGATCTCGTCGTGCTGGCGGCGTCGATGATCCTGCGTTTGCAGACCATCGTGTCCAGGGAGGTTCCGCCGAACGAGACTGCGGTGGTATCGGTGGGCACGATTCATGCGGGCACCGTCAGCAACATCCTTCCCGACGAATTGACGTTCACCGTCAACGCTCGGTCGTTCACCGAGGAGGTGCGGTCTCTGATCGAGCGATCCGTGCGTCGAATCGTCGTTGCCGAAGCCCAGGCCAGCGGCCTCCAGGCAGAACCCGAATTCGAGCACACGGTGCACTTCCCGCTGAACGTCAACGACGTCGCCGCATTCGAGACCGTTCGATCGGCGCTCGAAACCGAGTTCGGCGAGCACGGCTTCACCGTGGTCGACCCGGTCACCGGTTCGGAGGACTTCGGCGAATACGGCACCAGTTTCGGTGTCCCGTCTGTCTATTGGTACTTCGGCACCGGTCTGGCGGAAGAAGTGGCGAGCAGGGTTCCGGTGCCGAACGGTCACAGCCCCTGGTACGCGCCCGACCCCGACGTCGCCATCGACGTCGGGGTGCGAGCGTTCACCTCGGTTGCGCTCGCAGCGTTGAATTCGGTCGTGCCGCCTGTTCGTCAGAACGGCGGCGGCCGGTAGCGTTCACGCGCGGTCACGACTGCGCGATGTTCGAGGAATCGTTCTCGGAGGAAAATCGCGTCGGCACGTGCCGTGGGGTCTGTCAGTCGCGCGATGTCACCGAGCGACGGCACGTAGGCAGCCCGATCGGTGTCGGCCACGTCGCCGTATTCGCTGTACTCACCGATGTACGTTTCCCACCACGTGGGTGCATACAGCTCGTCGGGTGGATCGCCGGTGGGGGCGGTCGGTCGGGGCGTGCGTGTGCGTTTGTTCTTGCGCGCGGGTACACCGTTGCCCGGGACCATCACCGTGCCTGCGATCTCGTCGAGAACCGAATTGCATTCCACGCCTTCGAGAGCGGTCATCTTTGCGAACAGAGTGGCCATTCCGTCGGCGCCGTGCTTGATCGATGCGCATGGTTCTTCCGATTCTGTTGCCTTGCGTGCCGCCAGTGCTTCGGCCTCGTTGTAGTCGAACCAGTGCGCCCAGATGCGCTCGCGCAATCGACGGATACTGCACCGACGTGCAGAGGCCAGAACATCTGCTTCGATCCCGCGGACGGTGTTGTCGCTCGCTTTCGACAGCACGAGCGCGATGGTGCGAACCCGTTGATAGTCGAGGTCGCCCGCTCTGAATGCGTCGAGGATGGCCGGGAGTCGCTCCTCCAAATTCCCTGCCCACGATCAGTCTCTCGCGAGTCGCTGTGCGCGACAGAGCAAGAGTCACCGAGGCCTCGCATTCGACGGCTCGCTGCGCGAGTGTCACGTCCGCTTCGCCGCCCTGGCTGTGGATATCCGCCTCGGTGGCCAGCCTGAACTCTCCGAGTGCGTACAGGCCGCGGATCAGTTCGGCCGAAGCTCGGTTTTCGGCCCTGCGTGACTCTGCAAGGCCGTCGAGGATATGCGCAGCCGCGTCGGCCTCGCTCCGTACCCGCTCTTCGATGCCCCCCGGCTTCCCCATGGCTTCGAAGGTACTCGAACAAGTGTTCGATTGCAACGCACTCCGAATAATCCGTCTTCCTGGATGCAAGGTTTGAAATCAGGGTGATTCGAACCCTAACGTCAAGCGCCGCTGCACAAATCGGTTGCGCTGACTTGACGGTTGCACTATCGAGCGAATACATTCCTGTCACCATCCAGAGCGACCGAGAGACCTTGGCTCTACGACGTCGCAGCAACCCCCTGCCTCACGGTAGGTGTGGGTGCTACCGCCAGGACCGATGGAGGACACATGAACAGCGCACCGCTGTACCGGACCGAGTGGCGTCGTCTGCACGTCGACCTGTGCCGTATCGCGACGTACTGCTGTAGCTAGCGCGCTACCCGCATCGCACCACCCCTCGCTCTACTTACCTCGGCAAAGGTTTCGATCATGCATGCTCACACCCGGTGGATCCGGTGACTCAATTGGACGCGCGGCCCGCCGCCGCAGAACCGACCGTCGACGACGAAGATCTGATCGTCGCCAAGAAATGGCACCCGTGGCGCTGGATCGTCAGCGTGGTGGTTCTCGTACTCGTGGCGCAGTTCGTCCACGGTCTGGCCACCAACCCGGGCTGGGATTGGACGACGTTCGCTCAGTACTTCACGGCGGCGTCGGTCATGTCCGCGCTGTGGTTGACGATTCAGCTGACGTTCTGGGGCACGCTGATCGGGTTCGCGATCGGTATCGGTCTTGCTGTCGCTCGGTTGTCCAACAACCCTGTTCTGCAGGTCATTTCGTGGTTCTACATCTGGGCGTTCAGGTCCATTCCGCTGATCGTGCAGCTTCTGTTCTGGTTCAACATCGCGTACCTGTATCAGACATTGACGCTCGGAATTCCCTTCGGTCCTGCGTTCTTCGAGTTCAACGTCAACAACGTCATCAGTGGATCGACGGCCGCGATCATCGGTCTTGCTCTTCATCAGGCTGCGTACTCGGCCGAGATCGTCCGTGCCGGCATCATCTCGGTGGACCAGGGCCAACTCGAAGCCGCTGCCGCGCTGGGTATCCCGAAGCGGCGCGAGTTCTTCAAGATCGTTCTGCCACAGGCGATGCGGGGCATCCTGCCGAATGCCGCGAACGAGGTGATCAGCCTCTTCAAGGGGACCTCGATCGTGTCCGTCATGGCGATCGCCGAGCTGTTCTACCAGGTGCAGGTCATTTACGGCCGTAACGGCCGCGTCGTTCCGTTGCTCATGGTCGCGACGGTCTGGTACATCATCTTGACCTCGGTTCTGTCCGTCGTGCAGTTCTACGTCGAACGGCACTACGCCAAAGGCGCGGTGCGGACCATTCCCCTGACACCGATCCAGAAGATTCGCAAGCGGGTTGCCGAGATCACCGCACCGCCGCGCGGAGGAGCAACGCGATGACGACGCTCGACGCCACCACGCCCACCGAGAACAGCAAGTACGCCGTCGAGGTCCGGGGCGTGCACAAGTCCTACGGACCACTCGAGGTCCTCAAGGGTGTCGACCTCGTCGTCCGGCCCGGTGAGGTGACGGTGATCATCGGTCCCTCCGGGTCGGGCAAGTCGACGCTGTTACGCAGCCTCAACCACCTCGAGAAGGTCGATCAGGGAACGGTCCGTGTCGACGGCGACCTCGTCGGATACCGTCGTCGGGGCAACAAACTGCACGAGCTCAGCAACAAGGACATCCTGAAGCAGCGCTCGCAGATCGGTTTCGTGTTCCAGAACTTCAATCTGTTTCCGCACCTGACCGTTCTCGAGAACGTGCTCGAAGCTCCGGTGTCCGCGCAGAAGCGCAAGCGTGCCGACGTGGAACCCGAGGCGCTCGCCCTTCTCGAGCGCGTCGGGTTGAAGGACAAGGCACACGACTATCCACGACGCCTGTCGGGCGGGCAGCAGCAGCGTGTGGCGATCGCACGCGCACTTGCTCTGCGTCCCAAAGTGATTCTGTTCGACGAACCGACGTCGGCCCTCGACCCCGAGCTGGTCGGAGAGGTACTCGAAGTCATCCGAGGACTGGCCCGTGAAGGCGCGACCCTGGTGATCGTGACCCACGAGGTCGGATTCGCCAAGGAAATCGCCGACACCGTCGTCTTCATGGATGCCGGGCAGGTCGTCGAACGAGGCACTCCTTCCGAACTGCTCGACAATCCACAGGAACCGCGCACCAAAGCTTTTCTCGCGCACGTTCTCTAGACCTCCACACCCACACAACACAAGGAACAACCATGCCCAGATTCAACCGGGGACTTCTTGTCCTCGCGTCTGCACTCTCTGCTGCGGCCGTGACCCTCACCGCATGCAGCGAGCCGGCGGCGGAATCCGAGGTGGTGACCGAGACAGGTCAGACCTTCGATCTCTCGCCGGAGCAGGAAGGCCGAGTCCACGCCGACAAGGTGGACGACATCGCAGCCAAGGTTCCGCAGGCGATCCGTGACAGCGGCGTGCTGACCATCGCCGGAACATCCGGAACTGCCCCGCCGCTGCGCTTCTACGCCACCGACGACACCACCGTCGTCGGATCCGAGGTCGACTTCGGCATCCTCATTGCCGACATCCTGGGATTGAAGCCCGAGATCACCGTCGCCGACTGGGCGCAGAACTTCGTCAAGATCGACTCGGGCGAGAACGACGTCTTCATCTCGAACGTCACGGTCACCGAGGAGCGCAAGGACAAGTACGACTTCGCGACGTACCGTCTGGACAACCTCGCGTTCGAGACGCAGAAGGACACGGACTGGACTGTCGACAAGCGAGAGGACATCGCGGGCAAGAAGATCGGTGTCGGATCGGGTACCAACCAGGAGCAGCTGCTGGTGGAGTGGAACGAGGCCAACATCGCCGACGGGTTGGCTCCGGCCGAGATCGCCTACTACCAGAACACGTCCGACTATTACCTCGCACTGTCTTCCGGTCGCATCGACGGCTACGTCGGGCCGAACCCGAGCGCTGTCTATCACGCTGCCACCAGTGGCGAGAGCAAGATCATCGGCACGGTCTCCGGAGCAGGCGACGCTTTGCAGGGTGAGATCGCCGTGACGACGAAGAAGGACAACGGGCTCATCGAGGCCGTGCAGGAGGCGATCGACCATGCGATCGAGACCGGTGATTACCAGAAGGTCATCGACCGGTGGGGCCTGAAGGACGAGGCAGTCACCGAATCGGTCGTCAACCCGCCGGGTCTGCCGCGCAAGGCTGGATAATCGGTACATGAACGTAGTAGTCGTCGGTGGCGGAGTGATCGGTGCGGCGTCCGCCTGGGTGCTCGCACGGCGTGGCCACCGCGTCACCCTGCTGGAACAATTCGCGCCGGGCCATCGTAACGGCGCGTCACACGGAACTTCCCGCATCTTCCGTCATGCCTACGCCGACGACTACTACGTCGACCTCGCCGCGCGTGCGTACACACTGTGGCGAAAGCTCGAAAACGAGACCGCTACAGAGCTACTGACGCTCACGGGCGCCGTCGATCACGGTGCACCCGTCATCGTGACTCCGCGCGTCGAGGCGCTCGCGAAGGCCGGGCTGGCGAGCGAGGTCCTCGAACCGCGTGAGGCACAGAAGCGTTGGGCAGGGCTGAAATTCGACACAACAGTGCTTTATCACCCGGACGCCGGGCGGTTGCACGCCGACCGTAGTGTGGCCGCGTTCACCGCTGCGGCTGCCGCCCTCGGGGCGAGAATCGAGTACGGCAGTCCGGTGCGCAGCATCTCCGCGAGCGAGGTGTCCACCGACGCGCACACCTACGTGGCCGACCACATCGTGGTCGCCGCAGGTGCCTGGACGTCGAAGGTAGTCGACTCGCACGTCACCCTGCCCGAACTGGTCACCACACAGGAACAACCCGCACACTTCCTACCGACCACCTCGGCCGACTGGCCGAGCTTCATCCACCACCCCGGCGCCGAACTCGACGGTGAGGGGATCTACGGTCTGCAGGGCGAAGAGGGCGTCAAGATCGGCGAACACGGAACCGGACCGATCGTCGATCCCGACACGCGAGATTTCGTCGCTCGCGAGGACGGTGTCGACCGACTGCAGACGTATGCCCGCACCTGGCTGCCCGGCGTCGACGCCGCATCAGCCGACCCTCTGACCTGCCTGTACACCACAACGCCCGACTCCAATTTCGTCGTCGACCGTGTCGGGAACCTGACCGTCGCCGGTGGATTCTCCGGACACGGCTTCAAATTCGCGCCTGCGATCGGCGAGCTCGTCGCGGACCTGGTCGACGGTGGGACGTCCGAGACACCCTTGTTCCGGCTGGGAGCTCGACAGATTTCCTAGCAATCGGGAATGGAACAGCACCGGTCCCGGTTCGTACAACTGAAAACACCATCCAGACGATCCAGACCATCCAGAGCGACCGAGAGACCTTGGCTCGACGACGTCGCAGCAACCATCACGCCGTGTGCGTGCGGGTGCTCCCGCCAGGACCGATGGAGGAGAAACATGACAACCTCGCTGGGAACCACAGCACTGCAGTTCGTTGCCGTCCACCAGAGCGATCCGCTGGCGGCGCCGCTGATCGAGGAGCTGGCACTCGAGTATTCGAGCCGGTACGACACCACGCCGGGGCAGATGTACAGCGAGTTGACGTCGTATCCGGCCGACGAGTTCGAGCCACCGGGCGGTGCGCTGGTGGTGGCGATCGCCGAAGGTGTTCCGGTGGCCGGGGGAGCTTTTCGTCAGTACGACGCCACCACTGCGGAATTGAAACGCATCTGGACTTCGGCATCGCACCGTAAGAGGGGTTACGGAAAGCTCGTCGTTGCCGAACTCGAGCGTATCGCGTCCGAGCGGGGTTACCGCCGTGTCTACCTGACCACCGGATGGAATCAGCCCGAGGCTGTTGCGCTGTACCTGTCCACCGGGTACACAGCGCTCTACGATCGGTCGCTGCCCTCGGCGGAAGTCGGCGTTCACCCGTTCGAGAAGTCCTTGAGCTGTGAGGGCGCAGAATGAAGTTTCTGCTGATGAGCCTCATCGCCCACCGACCGGATCCGATCTCGCAGGAGAAGAAGAGTCCTGCGGAGAGGTTCACGGATGTGGTCGAGACTGCAGTTCTCGCAGAAGAACTGGGTTTCGACGGTTTCGCGGTCGGTGAACGTCACGAGGACCCGTTCATCTCGTCGTCGCCGCCGGTGGTGCTCAGCAACATCGCGGCTCGTACGTCGCGGATCGGGTTGTTCACCGCCGTCACGACGCTGAGTCTGTTGGATCCGGTTCGAGCGTTCGAGGATTACTCGACGCTGGACAACCTGTCGGGTGGCAGGCTCGAACTGATCATCGGCAAGGGGAACGGTAGCGCGCAGGCAGATCTGTTCCATGTCACCCCGGACGATCAGTGGGACCGTAACCGCGAGGGTTACGAGTTGTTCCGCACGCTGTGGGAGAGCGAGACCGTGACGTGGTCCGGTCGGTTCCGCCCGTCGTTGAACAACGCCAAGGCGCTCCCGCGTCCGCTGCAGGAGCGCATCAGAATCTGGCACGGTAGCGCAACCAGCACCGAGTCCGTGGATCTTGCTGCGCGCTACGGTGATCCGCTGTTCTCGGCGAACGTCAGCCACCCTGTTCAGCCGTACGCCGAGCTCATCCGCTACTACCGCGAGAGGTGGGAGCACTACGGGCGTGCTCCACAGGACGCACTCGTCGGCGCGGGCACAGCAGGCTTCCACGTGGCGCCGACCTCGCAGGAAGCTCTCGCTGCGTACCGCTTCACCTTCGAGGCACGCCTCGCGGCGCAGCGTAAAGCCGGTCTGCCCGTCGTCTTCGACACGTTGGAGGACCTGGTGGAGCGCAGCTCGGCGTTGATCGGCAGCCCTGAGCAGGTGATCGACAAGGTCGGCCGCTACCACGAACGGTTCGGCCACGAGGTGATCCACCTCAGCGCCGATGCCGACGGTGTGACCGCATCTCAACAGCGCCGCAGTCTGGAACTTTTTCAGTCCGACGTGGCTCCCGTTCTGCGCCACCGCATTCCCAGCCGGCCGCTGGTTTCCGAAAGTTCTCCGAAAGAGGTTCTGGTATGAGCATTTTCGCCCTCGGTATCGAGCTGGACGGGGAGGGAACGCATCCAGCGGCATGGCGTCGGGCGGCGCATGCACCGAGCGAATCCCTGTCCGGTCGAGTGCTCGGCCGCCGCGTCGCTGCCGCGGAGAACGCAGGATTCACGTTCGCGACGTTCGACGACTCCATCGTGGCTCCCACCGGGGACGTGAGCGCCCGGGTCGACGCCGTCAACCGCGCGTCGTTCGTTGCTGCGACCACGTCGACGATCGGGTTGGTTCCCGTCGTCGGGACCACCTACGCCGAGCCGTTCCACACCGCCTCGCAGCTCGCCACGCTGGACTACGCGTCCCGTGGCCGCGGCGGATGGATTCCGGTGCGGGTCGACGACGCTGCTGCGGCGCGGGCGTGGGGCCGTCCCCTCGTCGAATCTGCGGTGGACCTGGACCGCGAACAGGCGGACACCATCACCGTCGTACGGCAGTTGTGGGATTCGTGGGAGGACGATGCCGTTGTGCGTGACGTCGCGACCGGACGCTTCCTGGACCGAGACAAGCTGCACTACGTGGACTTCGAGGGCGAGAGCTTCTCGGTGAAGGGCCCGGCGATCGTGCCGAGGCCGCCGCAGGGGCAGTTGGTCGTCTTCGGTACCGAAGACGACCGGGATCAGGTCGACGTCGTGCTCGAGTCGAACGAGAGCACACACCGCGGCGACGGGCTCACGTTCCTCGAACTGGACGTCACGCTCGACGCGTCCGGCGTCACGGCGTCCGAACGTACGGAGCTGTTGAATTCGCAGGGGAGTGCGCCGACGAGCGGACGGCGCGAATACGTCGGTGACGCGGCCGGATTGGTGAACCTTCTGACCGACATCGCAACGCGATACGACGGCGTTCGCCTGTTTCCGACCGTCGTCGACGAGGACCTTCCGGCCCTCGCGCGCTACGTCTTACCGCCGCTGTTGAAGTCAGGTGTTGCACATCGACCCGTACCCGGATCGACGTTGCGCGCCAACCTCGGACTGACTCGGCCCGCCAACCGCTACGAAAGGGTCTGACATGAGCCCGTACCGCCCCGACGCCCAGGTTCACTTCGGTGTCTTCTTCCAAGGCGTCAATCACACCACCATCTGGTCGGATTCGGCCAGTGGTTCGCAGATCGACTTCGAGACGTTCCGCCGGATGATCACGACCGCGGAACGGGGATTGTTCGACGCGTTCTTCCTCGGTGAAGGCCTGCGCCTGCGCGAGCAGGAAGGCAAGATCCTCGACCTGGACATCGCGGGCCGTCCCGACGCGATCGCGCAGTTGTCCGCGTTGGCCGGCATCACGTCTCGGATCGGCCTGGTCGCGACTCAGAACACGACGTACAACGAGCCGGGTGATCTCGCGCGTCGTCTGGCCGGCCTGGATGTTCTGTCCGACGGCCGGGCGGGATGGAATGCCGTCACCACCGACAATGCGTGGACGGGTGAGAACTTCCGGCGCGGCGGCTTTCTCGACCACGAACTGCGTTACGAGCGAGCCGGACAGTTCATCCGGACTGCCCGTGCCATCTGGGATTCCTGGTCGGACAACGCACTCGCGACCTCGCGTGACAGCCAGTACTGGGCCGAGAAGAACGCCGTCCAACGGGTGTCGAGAACGACGTCCCAGTTCGACCTCGAGCTCGATGCGACTCTGCCACGCAGCGCGCAGGGGCATCCCGTCATCTTCCAAGCCGGTGACTCGTCGACCGGTCGCGATTTCGCTGCTGCGAACGCCGACGTCATCTTCTCTCGACACGGAACCGATTTCGACGAGGCACTGACCTTCGCCGACGACATCCGCGCCCGGCTCCGCGCCGCGGGTCGTCCGGAGGACGACATCAAGATTCTTCCCGGTACTCAGATCGTGTTGGCGGAGAACGCGTCCGAGGTGGAGGAGAAGGAGCGGTGGGTTCGGGAGGGACAGTTCACCGGTCCGACCGCGCTGTCGCTCGTCGGCCTCGTCTGGGGCAAGGATCTGTCCGATCGCGACCCGGACGGGCCGTTGCCCTCCGAGGATCCGGTATCGGCGCCGATCTCCGGAACCCGGGGTGCGTTCCGAGACGGCAAGGATCCCAACGCCATCGCCAAGGAGTGGCGCGCATTGGCCGAGGCCAAGAACCTCTCGCTACGCGAGGTCGCCATCGAGACGACGGCGCGCTCCGGGTTCGCCGGTACGCCGGGGCAGGTCGCCGACGAGCTCACGAAATGGGTCCGCGAAGGAGCGACGGACGGATTCAACATCTCACCGTACATCGTCCCCGGTGGCCTGGACGAGATCGTCGACTGGCTGGTTCCGGAACTGCAGGAGCGCGGTGCGTACCGGACCGAGTACACGGAGACCACGCTGCGTGGCCATCTCGGTCTTCGCGAACCGTTGACGTGGAGAAAGACCGGTGAGACCGATAGCAGCGCTGCAGGCTGATCTCGAGCAGCAAGGAACCGGTGTCTCGCGGAAGGACGTATACGTCTGCGCGGCAGCGGGGTTCACCACCCTTCTGGACTCCGCGGTTCTCAGTATCGGCGTGCCCGCGATCCGGTCGTCACTGGATGCGGGCACTTCCGACGTGCAGTGGATTCTGGCGAGTTACTCCCTGACGTTCGGTCTCGCGCTGGTACCGGCGGGCAGGCTGGGCGACGTCATCGGGCGTCGACGGTTGTTTCTCGCAGGACTCGGTGTGTTCTCCGTCATGGGCCTGATCGGGGCAGGTGCGGCCGAGGCGTGGATGATCGTCGCAGCGCGGCTGGGACAGGGGATAGGTGCGGGCACGGTCAGCTCGCAGGTTCTGGGCATCATCACCGATCGGTACAGTGGCCGCGAACGCGCGAAGGCGCTCGGTGTCTACAGCACAGCAGGGGGCCTGGCAGGCCTCTGTGGTCCGATCCTCGGCGGAACGCTTCTCGGCGTCGCCGATCCAGACGTCGGCTGGCGCCTGCTGTTGCTGCTCAACGTCCCGTTCGCCGTAGCGACCCTGATCGCGGGTTCCCTGTGGTTACGCAGGGATTCCAGTAGGCGCTCCGGCGCCAGCATCGACGTGCTCGGCCTCCTCGCTCTCGGTGTCGCGACGCTGCTGCTGTTGCTGCCCATGGTGTCTTCGCTCGGCGCGGTGTTCTCGACCCTGTCGGTGGTCGGATCGGTGGGACTGCTGGTGGGCTTCTGGTTCTGGGAGAAGCGTTTCGCGTCGAGGGGCGGCACACCCGTTCTCCTGCCTGCACTGCTGGCCGCCAAGGGATACACGCTGGGGACGGCCGTTGCGATGTTCTGGTTCGGCGCCGTGCTGGCGCTGCAGGCGGTGCTGAGTCTCTACCTCATCGAGGGCCTGGGATACCCCGCGCTGCAGGCCGCTCTGATCATGGTCGGCAGTTCGATTCTGATGGCGGTGACGTCTGCGTTCGGATGGAGGGTCGTAGCGAAGTTCGGCCGCAGTGCCGTGGTCGGTGCGATCGTGCTCGAACTGTTCGTGGTGGCCGGCTACATCGGCGTGATCGCATACCTGCCCCGGGGTGCGACGGTACCGGCGTTCGTCGTGCTCGCGGTGTTGTCCGGCGTGGCAAGTGGATTCGTTGACGCACCGAATCGCGCGATGACGCTCGAGTACTCGCCTCCCCAGGCCAACGGCGTCGCGGCCGGATTTCTGCAACTGTCCCAACGACTTTCGGCAACAATTTCCCTTGCCGCGGTGCCGGGCATCTACCTGGGGGTTCTCGCGGCCGACGACACCGACTTCGGGCGTGCGGCAGGCCTCGGACTCGGGGTCAGTGGCATGATGCTGATCGGGTCTCTCGTATGTGCAGTGGCGGACAGCCGGCGTAGAGCTGATCGGAGACAGCAGTGACACGAACAGAAGCGACACGAACAGAAGTGAGCCAGAAGGCCTCGGTGACACCGAAGTTCTCGTGGTTTCTCCCGACGGGCGGTGACGACGAACGTCTGGGTGGTGCGTCGCACGGAGTCGGCATCGGGGCCACCGGAGTCGTCGTTGCGGACACCGGCCACCGGGAGGCGTCGCTCGACTACCTCACGCAGGTCGCGCAGACCGTCGATCGGCTGGGTTTTCACGCGGTTCTGACGCCGACGGGTGCGCATTGCGAGGACGCGTGGCTGGTGACGTCGGCGCTCATTTCGGCGACGAAGAATCTGAAGTTCCTGGTGGCTTTTCGTCCCGGTGCCGTGGCGCCCGTTCTGTCCGCGCAGATGGTGAGTACGTTCCAACGATTGTCGGCCGGACGCGCGTTGTTGAATGTCGTCGTCGGTGGAGACGACGCCGAGCAGCGAGCGTACGGCGACACGCTGGACAAGCAGTCGCGGTACCGTCGAGCGCAGGAGTTCCTCCAGATCGCGCGAGCCGTGGGCGACGGCGAGGCAGTCTCGGTGCACAGTGAGTTCTACGAGGTGGACCGGCCTGCAGGTGGATTCGGCGGGTACGCATCTACTCCGCTGCCCGAGGTGTACCTGGGCGGGTCCTCGCCGGAGGCGATCGACGTCGCAGCCTCCGAGGCGGACGTGTTTCTCACCTGGGGAGAACCGCCCGCGCAGGTCGCGGACAAGCTCGCCGCGGTCAAGGCCGCCGCGAGGGAGAAGGGGCGGAGCATTCGCGGCGGGATTCGCCTGCACGTGGTGACGAGGGAAACCAGTGAGGAGGCGTGGCAGGTCGCGGAGAATCTGATCTCGGGTGTCGACGACGAACTCGTTGCGCGGCGCCAGAAAGCGTTGCGCAGTATCGGGTCCGAAGGGCAGCGTCGAATGCTGGATCTGCACGGTGGGGATCGAACGAAGCTTGTGGTCGGACCCAATCTGTGGGCCGGATTCGGGCTCGTTCGCGGCGGAGCGGGCACGGCCCTCGTCGGGAGCCACGACGAGGTGGCCGAGCGAATCCGCGAGTACGTCGACGTCGGGATCGAGGAGTTCATCTTCTCCGGCTATCCGCACCTCGAGGAGGCCGAGCACTTCGGGGAAGTACTGCGCAAGAACTTCACCTAGTTTGTCGGTAGGAAACCGACCCAATTGGCGCAGCCCGACCGCGTCGTCGTAGACTCGTCGGCGAAACACCATCCAGAGCGACCGAGAGACCTGGCTCTACGACGTCGCAGCAACCCCCCGCGGGGTGAAACACGCGGGTGAGGGTGCTACCGCCGGGACCGATGGAGGAACGATGACCACCACGCAGCTCAGCGAGGGCTTCGTCACGGCCTGGGGCCGTATTCACGTGGATCTGTGCCGGTTGACCGGTTCGATCTGTCGCGGCTGAGTTCTCACTCGGTCTGCTGTTCTCTCCATCCCTCTCCGCCTGACTCGGCGCGCCTGCGTGCGCGTCGACGGCGTCCTATCAAGATCCGGAGTATCTCGGTGTCTTCACGTTCCGTTTTTGCAGGTGTCAGCGCTGTCGCTGCCCTGAGTGTCGTGCTCACAGCCTGCGGAGGTGGCGGGGCAACCACCTCGGCCGATGCCGGAGAGCCCACTGCCGGCGGCACTCTGCGCTACGGATTGTCGGGTGCTCCCACCTGCTCGGACCCCGCTCAGTCCGGGACCAACCAGACCATCTACGTCGTCAGGCAAGTCGTCGACTCGCTGACGGATCAGGATCCGGAGACGGGGGACATCACTCCGTGGCTCGCGGAGAGCTGGGAGGTGGCACCCGACGCGTCGTCGTTCACGTTCAAGCTGAAGGACGGTGTCACCTTCAGCGACGGCACACCGGTCGACGCGGAGGCGGTGAAGGCCAATTTCGACTCGATCGTGAACATCCTGACCACGGCCAAGTCGCCGCTCGGTGGTAGCTACCTGTCGGGTTACCAGGGCACCACCGTCGTCGACCCGCTCACTGCGCAGGTCGACTTCGACGGCCCGAACGCACAGTTCCTGCAGGCGACGTCGACGGCGCAGTTGGGCCTTCAGGCGCTGTCCACCGTCGCCAAGCCTGCCGAGGAACGGTGCGACGGCTCCAACGTCGGCAGCGGGCCGTTCACCTACGCCGATTATCAGCAGGACAAGTCGGTCACGTTGGCCAAGCGCACCGGGTACGACTGGGGCTCGGACGTGTTCGGACACGAGGGCGAGGCATACCTCGACACGATCGAGTTCACCGTCGTACCCGAGTCGGGTGTGCGTACCGGCAGCTTGTCCTCCAACCAGCTCGACGCCATCTCCGACGCGCTTCCTCAGGACGCGCCGCAGATCGAGGCCACCGGAGGGCAGATTCTGACGACGTCCAACCCAGGCACACCGTTCGGCTTCCAACCCAACGTCACTCGCGGGGTGCTGCAGGATCCCGAGGTCCGTAAGGCGCTGGTGCCGGCGATCAACCGTCAGGAACTGATCGACACCATTCTCGGACCCGACTTCAAGGTCGCGACGAGCACGCTGGCCAGCAAGACCCCCGGTTACACGGAGTTGGCGGACGTCACGTACGACCCGGAGAAGGCGAAATCGATTCTCGACGCAGCAGGCTGGGTGCCCGGTGCCGACGGAATCCGCGAGAAGGACGGCCAGAAGCTCTCGTTCAAGGTCATGTTCAGCGCGGTGTTCGCCGGTAATCAGGCGATCCTCGAACTGACGCAGCAGCAGCTGCGCGACGTCGGAGTGGATCTGCAGCTCGAGCTCGTTTCCAATTCCGAGGCCACGGCGCGTCAGGGGACGAAGGACTACGACTCGACGTACTACAACAGCACCCGCGCCGACGGCGACATCCTGCGTACGTCCTTCGCCGTGGACGGGCGAAACCTCAACGCCCGCGGACCGATTCCCGACCTCGACGCCTCGCTCGACGAGGAGTTGGCCACCACCGACACCGCTGCCAGGAACGAGATCATCGCTACCGCGCAGCAGCAGGTTCTCGACAACGGACTGTGGATTCCGACGATCGAACTGTCGCAGGCCATCGGTGCCGGACCGAACGTGCAGGACCTGAAGTTCGAGGCGTCGGCCCGGCTGCAGTTCTTCGACACCTGGCTGAGCGGACAATAACCATGATTCGTTATCTCGCACTGCGCGTCGTGCAGGCCGTCCTCGTTCTCTGGGCGGCGTTCACGATCTCGTTCATCGTGCTGTTCCTTCTGCCGTCCGACCCCGTCAGCATCGCCGCCGACTCGGCAGGGTCCGGTACGCCCGTCGACGCGGCGGCCATCGCCGAGTTGCAGGCGCGATACGGGCTGGATCAGCCGGTGTGGGTGCAGTACTGGAACTCTCTGAGCGGTGCAGTGCGAGGTGACTTCGGGTTCTCCATCGCCACCGGTCAGAAGGTCACGACGGCCATCCTCGACGCACTGCCGAGCACCCTGGCGTTGGCGACGACCGCGCTGGTGCTGTCGTTGATCTTCGGCGGGTCGGTTGCCTTCCTGGCCACCTACACGCGTGTCCAGTGGCTGCGCACGCTTCTGTTCTCCATCCCGCCGCTGGGCGTTGCTGTGCCGACCTTCTGGGTCGGGCTGCTTCTGCTGCAGGTGTTCTCGTTCCAACTCAGGATCTTCCCCGCGTTCGGTGACCAGGGAGCGTCGTCGCTCGTGCTGCCTGCGATCACGCTCGCGTTGCCGACGGGTGCCGTGATCGCTCAGGTTCTCGCCACGTCGATGACCACGACGTGGAAGCAACCGTTCGTCGAATCTGCGCGCGCCAAGGGAGTGTCACGTCTGCGAGTACAGACCAAGCACGTCGTGCGGCTGTCCTCGATTCCGGCCTTCACCATCGCCGGCGTACTCGTCGGCAACCTGCTCGCCGGATCGGTCGTCGTGGAGACGGTCTTCTCCAGGGCCGGTGTCGGCAGGTTGACTCAGACGTCCGTTCTGGCGCAGGACATTCCCGTGGTGCAGGGCATCGTCGTTCTGACATCGCTGGTGTTCGTTCTGGTCAACCTGCTGGTCGACCTGTTCTATCCGTTGATAGACCCTCGGATCGTGTCCGAGTACAAGCAGTCCGCTCCCGCGAAGGAGAAGGCACATGTCTGACATCCTGACCCGCGTCGAGACGGTCGCCACCGCTGAACCTGTCGTCCCGAAGCCGAACCCTGTTCGTCGTAGGCCGCGTGTGCGGTCACTGGTGAAGAACATCTGGCTGGCGCTGTCGGTCGTCGTCCTGGTTCTCGCCGTCGGCTTCGCATTGTTTCCCTCGCTCTTCGCCAGTGGGGACCCTCTGAAGGGAACGCCTGCGGACAAATTGCAAGGACCGAGCGCGGCGCACTGGTTCGGAACCGACAACATCGGACGTGACCTCTACACCCGCGTCGTCCACGGTGCCGGATTGTCGCTCACCGCAACGTTGTTCGCGGTCGCGATTGCACTCGTGGCCGGATCGCTGATCGGTCTGCTCGCAGGCGCCGTCGGCGGCGTCGTCGACGCGATCCTGATGCGCATCGTCGACGTGCTGCTGTCGATTCCCGCACTTCTGCTCTCGCTGGCGCTGGTCACGGCGCTCGGGTTCGGTACACGCAACGTCGCCATCGCTGTCGGTGTCTCCCTCGTCGCGAACTTCGCGCGCGTCATGCGCTCCGAAGTGCTCCGGGTGCGGCAGTCGCTGTACGTCGAAGCCGCCTACGCCTCCGGCGTCCGGTGGTACGACGTGTTCCGGCGCCACATCCTCCGCAACTCCTACGGACCGGTCATCGCCCTTGCCGCAGTGGAATTCGGCCAGGCGGTGCTGGCGGTGTCCGCCCTCAGTTTCCTCGGATTCGGCGCTGTCCCACCGACACCCGAGTGGGGATCGTTGATCTCCGAGGGCCGGAGTTTCCTGGCCACCGCATGGTGGATGACCACTCTGCCCGGCCTGGTGATCGTGGCCGTCGTCCTGTCGGCCCACCGCGTCGGCCACGCAATCGAGGGAGGCACACGATGAGCCCCATTCTGGAAGTCGAGAACCTCCAGGTGGACTACGGCAACGGTGCCGCGGTCCGAGGAGTGTCGCTGACGGTCGAGCGCGGCGAAGTGGTGGCGGTGGTGGGTGAGTCCGGATCGGGCAAATCGACGACGGCACACGCGATCATCGGTCTGCTTCCCGGCGCGGGTCGCATCACGTCCGGCGAAGTCCGCTTCGACGGCAAGCGGATCGACGATGCCTCCGAGAAGGTGCTGGACCGCCTGCGCGGGGCTCACATCGGTCTGGTTCCCCAGGACCCGACGACGTCGCTCAACCCGGTCATCCGAGTCGGTGAGCAGGTGGCCGAGGTGCTCCGCGTGCACGGGCTGGCCACCAAGCGGTCGGCGAAGCTCGAAGCGATCAGGATCCTCACCGAGGCCGGGATCGACAACCCCGAGGTGCGGGCCCAGCAGTACCCGCAGGATCTCTCGGGCGGTCAGCGTCAACGCGTTCTCATCGGCATCGCACTGGCATGTACGCCCGAGCTCGTGATCGCCGACGAGCCCACGTCCGCGCTCGACGTCACCGTGCAGCGCCGCATCCTCGACCACCTGGACGCCCGTATCGCCGAGACGGGGACGGCCGTTCTGCTCATCACGCACGACCTCGGGGTCGCTGCCGACCGCGCCGACCGGCTCGTCGTCATGAGCAAGGGCGACATCGTCGAGACCGGGCCTACCTCCGAAGTTCTCGCGAATCCGAAGCACGAGTACACGAGGTCGCTGCTGGCCGCCGCACCCAGCCTGGGGACGGTACTGCGGCCGGCCAGGCCGTCGACGACACCGATTCTGACGGCCACCGAGGTGTCCAAGACGTTCCGAATCGGACGGCAGGAGTGGAGCCTGCGGAACGACCCGAAAGGCGGTGTGCACCTCGATGCGGTGAAGGCTGCGTCGTTGACGGTCGAACGTGGGCGGACACTGTCGCTCGTGGGGGAGTCCGGATCCGGCAAGTCGACGTTGGCGCGCATCACCATCGGGTTGGAGAAGCCGACGTCCGGGCGCGTCGAGTTCGACGGGACCGAGGTGACGGGCTTGCGTGGCTCGCGGCTTCGTGATCTTCGCCGACGCGTTCAGATCGTGTACCAGAACCCCTACGCCTCGCTCAACCCGAAACTGACCGTCGAGCAGATCATCGAGGAACCACTCGACGCGTTCAAGGTCGGGACGAGTGCCGAGCGTTCGGCGCGGACCGCGGAGCTGTTGGATCGAGTCGCGTTGCCTGCCGACTACTCCCGGCGCAAACCCGCGGAACTGTCCGGCGGGCAACGCCAGCGCGTTGCGATCGCGCGAGCGCTGGCACTCAGGCCGGACCTGGTGGTTCTGGACGAACCGGTGTCCGCACTCGACGTGTCGGTGCAGGCGCAGATTCTGGACCTTCTCGACGAGTTGCAGACCGGACTGGACCTGAGCTACCTGTTCATCTCGCACGACCTCGCCGTCGTGCGGCAGATCAGCGACACCGTCGCGGTGATGCAATCCGGGACGATCGTCGAATACGGGCCGACGGCACGGATATTCGATTCGCCTCAGCGTGAGTACACCCGCGAGTTGCTGGCGGCTATTCCCGGCAACTCGCGCCCGAGAAGTCACGACAAGGAGACCGCAGGTGCCCGATAAGTTCTTGATCGCCGTCGAACTGCGCGGAGCCGGAATTCACCCGCATGCCTGGCGACGGGAGGATTCTCGCGCCGAGGAACTGTTCACCGCGCAGTACTGGACCGATCACATCGAGGCGGCCGACCGCGCAGGGATCGACATCGCGTTCCTCCCCGACGCCTTCGCGCTTCAGAGCGGTGACGGCGTCGAACTGGGCAGGATCGAGGCGGCGGCGATCGCCGCACGGGCTGCCGCGGGCACCCGCTCGATCGGCCTCGTCCCGACGGTGACCGTCACGCACACCGAGCCGTTCCACGTGTCGAAGCAGATCGCGAGCATCGACTACGCATCGTCGGGTCGCGCAGGCTGGGAAGTCGCTGTCTCGCAGGACGCCGACGAAGCGACGCTGTTCGGGCGCAAGGGCCCGCAGACCGTCGACGAACTCTGGAATGAGGCCGACGACGCCGCCGAGGTCGTCACCCGGTTGTGGGACAGCTGGGAGGACGACGCGGAGATTCGCGACGCGTCCACCGGACGCTTCATCGACCGAGACAAACTGCACTACATCGACTTCGAGGGCGACTACTTCTCGGTGAAGGGCCCGTCCATCACGCCGCGCCCGCCGCAGGGGCAGCCGATCGTCGTCGTCCGGGCCGAGGACGACCCGTCCACGGCCGTTGCCGCCAAGCGCGCGGACATCGCGCGAATCTCCGCGCCGACGATCGACGACGCAGCCGTCGTGGCCGCGCGGGTGCGTCGTGCCGTCGTGGCCGAGGGACGTGACCCTGCCGAGGTTCACGTGGTGCTCGATCTCGAAGTGCACGTCTCGGATACCGCGGCGGCCGACGTCGATCAGCTGAACAGCTGGTCGCCGTACGTGCCGGACTCGGTGAGCTTCCGGGGGAACGCCGCGGAACTGCAGGAGTTGCTCGACGGCCTCGCCGCATCCGGCGTCGTCGACGGCGTGACCTTGCGACCGTTGGCGCTCGCCCAGTCGGTCGAGGCCATCACGACCGATGTCGTACCCGGCTTGGCCTGGCACGATGGTGCAACGCCCCGTCTGCGCCCCGGTCCGCTGCTGCGCAGCAGGCTCGGCCTTGCACGACCGGAGAACCGATACGCAGTACGCCGTCAGGCAGCACAGGGAGCGTCGAAATGAGCGCGATCAAGAAGCAAATCCATCTGGGAGCGCACTTCCCGGGTGTCAACAACACGACGGTGTGGCAGGACCCGGAATCGAAGAGCCAGATCGAGTTCGACTCGTTCGTCCACCTCGCGGAGACCGCGGAGCGCGGGTTGTTCGACTTCTTCTTCCTGGCCGAAGGGTTGCGGCTGCGCGAGCACCGAGGCCGTATCCACGACCTGGACGTCGTCGGTCGTCCCGACACGTTGATCGTGCTCAACGCGTTGGCCTCCGTCACCACGCATCTCGGGCTGGCCGGCACCATCAACACGACGTTCAACGAGCCGTTCGAGCTGGCGAAGCAGTTCGCGACGCTCGATCACCTGTCCGGTGGCCGCGCGGCGTGGAACATGGTGACCTCGTCGGATGCGTTCACCGGCGAGAACTTCCGCCGCGGTGGATATCTGGACCGAGCGGATCGGTACGTCCGTGCTCGCGAGATCATCGACACGGCCCGAGAGCTCTGGGACAGCTGGTCACCCGACGCGCTCGTCGTCGATCGAGAGAACGGGGTGTTCGCACGTCGCGAGCACATCGCACAGGTCCGCCACACCGGACCGCAGTTCGACATCGATGCGGCGTTCACGGTGCCACGTAGCCCGCAGGGTCACCCGGTGCTTCTGCAGGCGGGCGATTCCGACGAGGGACGCGAGTTCGGTGCCGCGAAGGCCGACGCCATCTTCACCGTCCACGGCACGCTCGAGGCGGGGCAGGCGTTCTACTCCGACGTCAAGGGCAGGCTGGCGAAGTACGGCCGGGAGCGTGACGATCTGAAGGTCCTTCCCGCCGCGACGTTCGTCCTCGGCGACACCGCCGAGGACGCGGAGGAGCGAGCCGACGCCATCCGTCACCAGCAGGTCGGGCCGCAGACAGCGATTTCGTTCCTGGAGCAGGTGTGGGGGCGTGACCTGTCGGAATACGATCCCGACGGTCCTCTTCCCGACGAAGACCCGACGGACGACGTCAACATCACCCGAGGCCGGGTCCGCCACGCCGATCCGGTGCAGGTTGCGCGCGACTGGCGTGAGCGGGCCGAGTCGAAGGGTCTGAGCATCCGCGAACTGATCATCGAGGTCACCACGCGTCAGCAGTTCGTCGGCACGCCTGCACAGGTGGCCGAGGAGATCGACAGTTACGTACAGAACGACGCGAGCGACGGGTTCATCCTCGTCTCGCACATCACCCCGGCGGGGCTGGACGAGTTCGTGGACAAGGTGGTTCCGATTCTGCAGGACCGCGGCAGCTTCCGTACCGAATACTCCGGTACGACGCTGCGCAGCCACCTCTTCGGATCCGATTCCGCCGCGCTGAACCATCCGGACACCGAGCGAGAAGGAGTGCGAGCATCATGACCGCCACCGTGAACGAGACGTTCGAAGCATCGTGGAACCAGTGGCACAGCGAGCGTGAGAGTTACTACAGCGACCCACTCGGATGGGTGTCGCTCACCGGGCTGTACTGGCTGACGGACGAATTCGAGACCGTCGGAGATCTTCCCGGCCGCTGGCGCGCCGACGAGGATGTCGTTCATGTCGACGGATTGTCGGTCACCACGCTCGAACCGGTCGAGGGCGCACCGGGCATTCTGGTCGAGGACGGTGACCGACGCATCGAGGTCATCCGTCGTACCGGTTCGGTGGCGCTGCGAGTGCACGACCCCGCATCACCCCACCTTCAGGAATTCTCCGGAATTCCGACCTACGATCCCGACGAGAAGTGGAGTGTCACTGGCACGTTCACGCCGTATCCCGAGGCGAAGATCGTCACCACCGGTGCCGTCGTCGAGGGACTGGAGCACCACCACGCCGCGGTCGGTGTCATCGACTTCGAACTGGGCGGAGACAAGCAGCAGTTCGTAGCTTTCGGCGGCAAGGACGGTGGGCTGCGGGTGATGTTCACCGATGCGACGTCGGGTGTGACGACGTACCCGGCCGCGAGGACGCTCGTCGTGACCGATCCGACCGACAGCGGCGAGGTGATCCTGGACTTCAACCGTGCGTCGAACCTGCCGTGCTCGTTCACCGATTACGCGACGTGCCCCGTGGCGCCGGCGGAGAACAAGCTCGCCGTTGCGGTCGAGGCGGGCGAGAAGAATCCGCGTCCGTTCGGCAGCGCGTCGTGAGTAGGGTTCCGCTGTCGGTACTGGATCTGTCGCCGATCAGCGAAGGTTCCACCGCCGCCGAGGCATTGCGCAACACTCTCGACCTGGCGCGTCAGGCAGAGGAATGGGGGTACGAGCGCTACTGGGTCGCCGAGCATCACTTCGTCGCGGCCGCCAGTTCGTCCCCGGCCGTGCTCGTCGGGTTGATCGCGGCCGCCACCAACAGGATTCGCGTCGGGTCGGCGGCCGTACAGATCGGTCATCACACGGCTGCGTCGGTCGTGGAATCGTTCGGCACCGTCGACGCCGTGTATCCCGGTCGTATCGACCTGGGTATCGGACGATCGGGTCAGCGCAGGCAGGAAGCGCTGGCGGGTAAGGACGTTCCGGAGCCCGAGCACGAGGAACGGGTCGTCGACGGCATTCTGTTCCCGAAGCCGTTCCGTTCCGGCAAGCTCGTTCTCTCCGAGCGGGTGCTCGCATCGGGTGAGGTGCTGCAGCAACCACATGCAGTCGCCCCGGATTTCGACACCCAACTGCAGGACGTCCTCGACTTCCTCGGCGGACGATTCTCCACGTCCGGTGGTGTGGAACTGACGGCCACACCCGGACTCGGTGCGCAGGTCGAAGTCTGGCTCTTCGGTAGCAGCGGTGGCCAGAGCGCACAGGTCGCCGGAGCACGAGGATTGCCCTTCGTCGCCAACTACCATGTCAGTCCCGGTACGACGCTCGACGCCGTCGAGGCCTACCGTGCGGCGTTCGTGCCCTCGGACACCGTGAAGGAGCCGTACGTCGTCGTGTCGGCGGACGTCGTCGTAGCGGACACGGATGCGGACGCGCAGTACTTGGCCTCGTCGTTCGGCCAGTGGGTCCACAGCATCCGTAGTGGGCACGGTGCAATTGCGTACCCGGATCCCAAGACGGCGGCGCCGCTGACCCCGGAGCAGGCGGAGTTGGTGTCGGACCGAGTCGCCACTCAGTTCGTCGGCTCCGCCGTCACGGTGGCGGAGAAGCTCGACGGTCTGCAACGAGCCACGGGAGCCAACGAACTCGTCGTGACCACCGCGACGCACGGACACGGAGACCGGCTGCGGTCCTTCGAACTGCTCGGGAAGGAATGGGGACTGCCACGGCTGCGCGTGTAGGTTCGCTGCGATCGTCGTACGCTGTGCTGCCGACAGCGTCGAAGCTGTTGATGATCAACAACTTCGGTATCAGTCTCGGTTTCTACATGGTGCTGCCGTTTCTGGCGACCTATCTGCGAGGTGACCTGGGTTTCAGCGTCGCCTTCGTCGGGATCGTGCTGGGACTGAGGACGTTCAGTCAGCAAGGTCTGTTCCTCGTCGGAGGTACCCTGGCGGACCGATGGGGACCGCGAGCGACGATCATCACCGGATGTGCCCTCAGGAGCGTGGCATTCGGGCTCTACGCGACCACCGACAGTGCGGTCGGAGTTGTGACGGCGACGGTGGCGATCGGCGTTGCTGGTGCAATATTCAGCCCGGCGGTCCGTACCTACCTGATGCGTGAGTCGGACACCGATCGTGCCGAAGTGTTCTCGGTGTACAACGTGTTCGGCAACGCCGGTGCCTTGGTGGGCCCGCTGCTGGGTGCCGCTCTGTTGAGTGTGGACTTTCGGTTGATCGCCGCGATCGCCGCCGCGGTGTTCGCGGTGTTGACCGCTGCGCAATTGATTGCGTTGCCGCGTCAGCCACGGATCGAGCACCATGACAGCGTCGTCGGCAGCTGGGGACTGGTATTGCGCAACAGGCGGTTTCTGATCTTCACGCTCGGAGGGTGCGCGTATTTCGCGCTGTTCAACCAGCTGTATCTGGCATTGCCGATCGAAGCCGAACGCGTGACGGGCAACCCGCAGTCGGTCAGCGTTGTGTTCGTGGTGTCCACGGTGCTCGGGATCGGGTTGCAGATGCCCGTCACGGCCGTGGCACGACGGCTGCTGCGACCGGGCAGCGCGGCGGGTCTCGGCGTGGGACTGATGGGTGCCGCGTTCGTCCCGCTCGCGGTCAGTGCGCCGATTCTCGACACGGCTGCTGAGTCGAGGCCGATCGCAGGATGGCTCACCCTGTTGTGGCCGGTGATTCTCACGACGGCGGTGTTCAGCATCGGAATCGCGTTGGCGAATCCCTACATCATGGAACTGCTGGGAGTGGTGGGCGAAGATCGGCTGTCCGGTACCTACTACGGATGGTTCTACCTGGTGTCGGCCGTGGCATCGCTCGTTGTCGGTTCCGTCGTTGGCCGAGCCCTCGACATCACAGAACCAAGCTGGCGTGCACTGCCTTTCGTGGTTCTGGCCGCGGTGGGAGCCGTCGGAAGTGCGATAGTGGCAGAGATGACGCGGCGTAATCTGCTGCAGGAACAATCCGTGACAGCGAGGAGTTGAAAAGTTCCATGACACGAGTAGCGGTAGCAACGGCATTCGGTGGACCCGAGGTGGTGCGCATCGTCGACGAGGCCTTGGCCGCCCCGGCGGCCGGCCAGGTCTCGATCGAGGTCAAGGCCATCGGCGTGAACCCGATCGACTACAAGCTCTACAGCGGAGCGTTCGGCTCGGACCCCTCCACTCTCCCACTTCATCTCGGAAGTGAGGCCAGCGGTGTCGTTGTCGCCGTTGGCAATTCGACCAGTGGTCCGGGCGGGCAGATCTCCGTCGGCGACGAGGTCATCGTCTCCGGGGCGAAGGGAGCGTACGCGGAGAAGCTGCTGGTTCCGGCAGATGCTGTGCTTCCCAAGCCTGCGTCGCTCGGCTGGGAGGCCGCAGCAGGACTGCTCGTCGTTGCCGGGACGTCGTACGACGCCCTCGAGGTCACGAAGGTCGCCGAGGGCGACACGGTGCTGGTACACGGCGCAGCGGGAGGTGTCGGGTCGATCGTCGTTCAGCAAGCGAAAGCGCGCGGGGCGCGGGTCATCGGTACCGCTCGGCCCGTCAACCACGACGCACTGCGTGAACTGGGCGCCGAGCCCGTCGAGTACGGTGACGGATTGCTGGAGCGGGTGCAGGAACTCGCTCCCGACGGAATCGATGTCGCGATCGACACGGTCGGTACCGACGAGGCCGTGGACGTCTCGCTTGCTCTCGTCTCGGACAAGGATCGCATCGTCACGATCGCCGCATTCGACCGCGCGGCCGAGGAAGGGTTCCCCTCCGTGGGCGGTGGCAACCCGGAGAGTGCGAAGCGCCGCAAGGCAGCCCGACTCGACCTGGTGAACTCGGCCGGTGCAGGCGATTTCATCGTGACAGTCGCCAAGACGTTTCCTCTCGCGGAGGCGGCCACGGCACACGAGGAATTGAAAGCCGAACACCCGCGCGGGAAGTTCGTGTTGATCCCGTAACTCGTGTGCCAGGTGTGGAATCAATCTCGATCGCCGATGGTTCGTCGAACGGTGAGCAACAGATACTGGGCGCTGCTGGCGTCGGCCATCGTGTCGGAAGTAGCGGCATCGCTGTCGTTGAAAGCTGCGCTGAACACACCCGCCTGGTACAGCGTCGTGGTGGCAGGGTACGGCGCATCGTTCGTACTGCTGTCGCTGATCCTGCGGATGGGCTCGCCCATCGGGAAGACCTACGGGATCTGGGCGGCGTCGGGAATCGCGTTGACCGCCGTACTGGGTACCGCGGTGTTCGGTGAACCGCTGACGCCGACGATGCTGGCCGGCATCGTGCTGGTCATCGGGGGAGTGGTGTTGGTGGAATTCGGCGCGGACAGGGCGCACGCCTGATGTGGTTGTTACTTGCCGGAGCAATCGTCACCGAAGTCATGGCCACGCTGTCCTTGCGAGCATCCGAGGGAGGACGCAAGAAGTGGTGGCTCGTCCCCGTCGTCGCAGGCTACGGAGCCGCGTTCACTCTGCTGGCCCTGACACTGTCGGCCGGGATGGCTGTCGGTGTCGCCTACGGCGTGTGGGCAGCGAGCGGCGTGGCCTTGACGGCCATCGCCGGCCGCTACCTGTTCCGAGAACCGTTGACCTGGGTCATGGGCGCAGGTATCGCCCTGATCATCGGCGGCGTTCTGCTGATCGAGATCGGTGCGTAGCGCTACACGGGTACCGCTGTGAACCGGTTGGCCGGACGCGGAAGACCGTAGTGCTCGCGCAATGTGGTCCCGGTGTACTCGCTGCGGAACAGCCCACGGGCCCGCAGAATGGGCACCACTTCGTCGACGAAGATCTCGAGTCCCGACGGCAACGCAGGCGGCATGATGTTGAAGCCGTCGGCTGCACCGCCGAGGAACCATTCTTCGATGGCGTCGGCGACTTGCTCGGGCGTGCCGGTGAACGTGTGGTGTCCGCGGCCGCCGCCGAGTCTGCCGATGAGTTCGCGCACGGTCAGCGACTCCCGTCGCGCAAGCTCGACGATCAGCGTGTAGCGACTCTTGGCTTCCTCGATGTCGTCTTCCGCCAGCAGATTCTCCGGTAGCTGCTCGTCGAGCGACAGCGCCGACGGATCCACCTTCAATGTCTTCGCGAGCTGCAGCAGTGCGTATTCCGGAACGATGAGGCGGTCCAGCTCGGCGTCGAGTGCACGAGCCTCGGCCTCGGTGGAACCGATCACCGGAACGATGCCGGGCAGAATCTTGATGTGGTCCGGGTCACGGCCGACGGCGACGGTGCGCGCTTTGAGGTCCGAGTAGAACGCCCTCGCGTCCTCGATGGTCTGCTGCGCGGTGAACACGGCCTCGGCGTACTTCGACGCGAGGACCTTGCCGTCGTCGGACGAACCCGCCTGAACCAGAAGCGGATACCCCTGTACCGGACGCGGAACGTTCAACGGGCCGCGCACGGTGAAGTAGTCACCTCGATGGTCGACGGTGCGAACCCGGTCGTTGTCACCCCACACTCCGGAATCCTTGTCCGCGAGGACGGCGTCGTCGTCGCAACTGTCCCAGAGTTTCTGGGCGACGTCGACGAACTCGGCCGCTCGGGCATACCGATCGCCGTGCGCAGGTAACGCGTCGAGATTGAAGTTCTGGGCCGCATCGAGCCCCGCTGTGGTGACGATGTTCCATCCCGCGCGGCCACCGGAGATGTGATCGAGCGACGCGAACGCTCGGGCCAGGTTGTACGGCTCGTTGTAGCTCGTCGTCGCTGTGGCTACGAGGCCGATTCGCTCGGTGACCGTCGACACCGCGGTCAGGATCTGAAGAGGTTCGAGATATCCCGACGGCCGACGACCGACGTCGGCGACGAGCTGGGGGCTGTCGGCGAAGAAGATCGAATCGAACTTCCCCCGTTCCGCGATCTGCGCGAGCCGCTGGTAATGCTTGATGTCGACACCGGCGAGCGGGTCGGACTGAGGTAGACGCCAGGACGACTCGTGATGCCCGGTCGTCATCAGAAAAGCGTTGAAGTGCAATTGCCTTGTCATGCCGTCACTTTCTCGAAAGCGCCGAGCGCGGTCAGCAGATCTTCACGCTGAGCGGCGAACTTCGGATCACTGTGTGTACGGGGCGTGTCGAGTTCGACTGTCCGATCGGAGACGATGCGACCGTCCTGAAGGACGAGTACACGATCTGCGAGCAGAAGAGCCTCGTCGACGTCGTGGGTGATGAACAGAACTGCAGGCGTGTGCTTGGCGCACAACTCGCGCAACAGAGCGTGCATGCGGATTCGAGTGAGTGCATCGAGGGCACCGAACGGCTCGTCCGCCAACAGGAGTTCGGGCTCACGCACCAACGAACGCGCCAGTGCAACGCGCTGCTGCTCGCCACCGGAAAGCTCCTTGGGCCAGGCCTTCTCGCGGCCGGCCAAGCCGACCTCGGCCAACGCCGCTTGGCCTCGCTCCGCTGCATCGCGGCCGGGAAGACCGAGGATCACGTTGTCCAGCACTCGGGACCACGGAAGCAGGCGTGAATCCTGGAACACCACGGACCGATTCGCCGGCACCTGGAGTTCACCCGAACCGAGTACGTCGTAGTCCAACTCCGCCAGCGCACGCAGCAACGTGCTCTTGCCGGACCCACTGCGTCCCAGCAGCGCCACGAACTCACCCCGTGCGATATCGAGATCGATGGCATCGAGCACCACCCGATCACCGAACCCCCGGCTCAACGACCTCGCACTCACCACCCGACCGGCCTGATCCCCGCCCGTTCCTACCCGCCCAGTGTCTGGCGCCATGACAATGCTTTCCTTTCCACTCGCCTGACCAGGAAGTCGCCTACGAGTCCGAAGATGGCGTAGACGACCAGGCCGACGACGATGATGTCGATCTGTCCGTACGTTCGCGCCTGGGTCATCAGGTAACCGATGCCGCTGGTGGCGTTGACCTGCTCGACGACGACGAGGGCGAGCCACGAAATGGTCACGGCCATGCGAAGTCCGGTGAAGAAGCCGGGCAACGCGCCCGGGAGGGCGATTCGCCGGACGAACTGCCACCTGGACAGACCGACCGTCTCGGCGAGCTCGACGTAACGATTGTCGACACTGCGCAACTGTGCATGGGTGTTGATGTAGACCGGGATCAGCACGCTGGTGGTGATGACGATGATCTTCATCGACTCGCCGATGCCGAACCACACGATGAACAGAGGAATGAGCGCAAGCGTCGGGATCGCTCGTTTGATCTGGACCGGGCCGTCGATGATCGATTCTCCGAGCCTCGACAGACCCGACACGAGTGCGAGTACGACACCGATCGCCACACCGAGAACGAGCGAGATCACTGCCCGCTGCAGCGACGTGAGCAGGTTGCTCTGGAGTCGACCGTCGTCGATCAGGTCTCGCGCGGCCTCGACGATGGTCAGCGGTGCGGGCAGGGTCTGAGGATCGAGTATCCCTGCCGCCGAGGAGGCTATCCATGCCACGACCAGGATGAGCGGACCGATCGCGAGACCGTACGGAATGGCCTTACCAGGCCCCAGCCTGCGACGCGCGATCTTCCGGGGTCGTAGAACCGTCGACGACGCCGTGTTCTTCGATGTACCCGTGTTCTTCGAGGTACTGGTGGTCCTGGATTTTCTCTTGTCTCCTACCGGGGTTGCGATTGCCATCAGCTCTCACTCCTGGTGAACGATCCGCCGACTTCTTCGACGGTGCGGGCGCCGACGTCGCCGAACCGGAGGTCGAATCCGTCCGAGGCCTGAACGGACTTGGGTAGCTCACCGGCGTCGTCGATGACATCGATGGTCGACTGCTGCTGCTCCACGAGACTGTCCAACTTGGGAAATGCGTACGCGCCGAGCGAGTCGACGATGCGCCGGCCGTCCTCGGGCGTCAACCCCTGCCCCTCGACGTAGTACTTCTGCAGCCACTCGTCGGGATGCTCGTTGGCCCACTGGACGGCACGCGTGAAGCTGGCGATGTATGCCTGCAGCGCAGCGGCTTTGGCGGGATCCTGAATGGCCTCACGACGGGCGTAGAGGTAGGACAGGCCCGTGGACGTGCCCCCGGACTCCGACGTGTCGATCAGTGTGGTCCCCGGATTGTTCAGAAAACGAGTCAGGTTCGGCTCGTTCAACGGAGCGACGTCCACCTGTCCGGTTCTGATGGCGTCGGGAAACTCCGAGAGTTGCAGACGGACCAGTTCGACGTCGTCGGTGCTCAGATCGGCCTTGGCGAGTGCGCGCAACACGATGGCCTGCTGCGCGGTGCCCTCGGCGTAGGCGATCTTCTTGCCCTTCAGATCGGCCAGTGTCGTGATGTCCCGATCCGCAGCTACGGCCAACCGAGTGTTGTTCGGCTCGGATTGAGTGGCGTGGATGATCGGGACGTCCTGGCCGGCGATGAGCGCTTGGATCGGTGGGGTGTCGCCCACTCTCGCAGTATCGGCTGCGCCTGCCCGGAACGCTTCGAGAATGGCCGGGCCACCGACGAAGTTCGCGAACTCGTACTCGAACGGCAGCTTGTCCAGCTCACCCGAGGCGCGGAGGACGGATTGCTGGAACTCGGACTGGTCGGCGATGACAAGCGTGGTGCCGGCCGGGATCTCGGTCGGAAGTGCCGCATCCGACGCAAGTGCGTTCTCCGGAGTGTCGCTGCCGGCGCAGCCGGCGGCCATTCCGACCGCGAGGACAAGTGAGGTGAGGGCAATTGCTGTCCGCCGCGTCGATCTTCGGCTTGCCAGGAATGTTCGCATCCGCACAGCCAACATCGGCAGCGAAGCGCCGACAACAGTTTACGTTTCCGTGAATATAAGTATGTGCAGGTCGGTCCGAGCGCCCCGACTTCTCAGTCGTCGACTTTCCAGCCGTCGAATTTTTTAGCCTTCGACGGCCACCGGATACGGAAGCGACGGGACCGAATCGAGGAGCTCGACGGTGTAGCTGTGCTGTGGGTCCTCGAAAATCTGCTCGGCTCTGCCTCGTTCGACGATCGCCCCGTCCTTCATGACCGACACGGTGTCGCTGACATGGCTGATCACACCCAGGTCGTGGGAGATGAAGATCATCGACACACCGGTTCGTGCCCGGAGGTCGAGCAACAGATCGAGTACCTGGGCCTGGATGGACACGTCGAGTGCCGAGACCGGCTCGTCGCAGATCAGGATGTCCGGCTCGGTTGCCAGTGCCCGGGCGATCGCCACGCGCTGACGCTGGCCACCGGACAGCCGGCGCGGTGTGCGAGCGAGGTGATCAGGGTCCAGGCCCACCTGGTGGAGCAGTTCGATCGTCCGAGCCTTGCGCGCGTCGGCATCGAGTGTTCCGGTCTCGACCAGTGCACGATCGATTACGTTGGCGACCGTGAATCTGGGGTCGAACGAGCTCAGTGGATCCTGCCAGATCGGTTGTATCCGCGACCGGTGCGCACGCCTGCCTCGTTCTCCCGGGCCGCTGGGTGAGTTCCAGTTCAGGCTCGGCCCACCGGGTGGGGTCAGACGCACCGTCCCGGTATCCGGTTCGACGAGTCCGAGGGCTGTCGACGCGAGAGTGGACTTCCCCGAACCGGATTCGCCGACGAGACCGTGGATCTCACCCTGACGGAGCGTGAGCGAGACCGAATCGACCGCCCGGTGCCGTGAGCCGTCACGCCGATCGAAGGACTTGCTCACCGCGTCGACGACGAGCACAGGATCGCCTGAGTGGGCGGACGGGACAGCGATCGGTGTCCGGCCCACTAGAGTCGTTCCTCGTGTCGCTCCGCTCGGGGCTGCGCTCAACAGGGCTCGTGTGTACTCGTGCTGCGGATCCCGCAGAATATCCTGGGCTGCACCCTGTTCGACTATCCGACCGTCCTTCATCACTGCTATTCGATCGGCGAGTGCGGCGACGACGGCCAGATCGTGGCTGATGAGCAGCAGACCGGTGCCGTCGTCTCGGAGGTCACCGAGCAGAGCGAGAATGCGTGCCTGAACCGTGACGTCGAGCGCCGTGGTCGGCTCGTCCGCGATCAACAGTGAGGGGCCTGCAGCGAGACCCGATGCGATCAAAGCACGTTGACGAAGGCCGCCGGACAACTCGTGCGAGATCTGCGTGGCTCTGACCTCGGGGTCGTCGATGCCGACCGAGCGGAGCAAGTCCACGGCAGCACGTGAACGCGCGTGACGCGGGACGGTGTTGTGTATCGCCATGGGCTCGGCGACCTCGCGGCCGATGGTACGCAGCGGATCCAGCGACACCAGAGCGTCCTGTAACACCAGTCCGACCGTCGTGCCACGCACTTGCCGGAACTGCTTCTCGCCGAACGACGATGCGTCGACGCCGTCGATGTGGAACCGCGACATGCGCACGTCCGCCCGTCGCCCGGCCAGGCCGATGACGGCACGTGCTGTGACGGACTTGCCCGAACCCGATTCGCCGACGAGGGCGAGGCACTCGCCGGAGGAGACGTGCAGTGACACGTCCTGCACGGCGCGCACCGGCGCCGATCGTCGACCGGCCGCCGGGAAGGACACGGACAGGTTCTCGATGTCCACCAAGCGTTGTCGTACCGGCATGGGTCAGACCTCCGAGTTTCTGCGCTGCAGTGCCCGCCCGAGCACGGTGATGGAGACGACGGTCGCGGCGACGGCCAGGCCGGGAAAGATCGAGATCCACCACGCCAATCTCAGGAACTCGCGGCCCTGAGCAAGCATCACGCCCCATTCGGCGTCCGGAGGCTTCACTCCCAGGCCGAGAAAGCTCAGTGCAGCGACGGAGATTATGGCGGTCCCGACACCCACGGTCGCCACCGCGAGCAGCGGGCGCACCGTGTTGGGGAGGATGTGGAGACGAACTATTCGCAGTCGCGGCGTTCCGAGTGCGACGGCGGACGTCACGTACCCCGCGCCGGCGACGGGGAGCGCCTGCGCACGTACCACCCTGGCGAACCGGGGAACCATTCCAAGAGCGACGGCGATCAGCGTGTTGAGCGGCCCGGGTCCGAGCACGGCGATCACGAGCAACGTCAGCAGCAGGTCGGGAAATGCCATGGCGATGTCGATGCCGCGTAGCAGTGTCGCGCGCACGACACGGGGACCGAGCGCGGCCGCGATGCCGAGTGCAGTGCCGATCACGACCGCGAGAACAGTTGCCCCCACGCCGATCAGCAACGAGAACCGTGCCCCGTGCACGACCCGAGCGAACACGTCGCGACCCAGGTTGTCGGTCCCGAACAGGTGGTCGACACCGGGTTCGGCGAACGGTGAGCTGGGATCGGTGAGGTTCGGATCGGCCGACGCCAGCAGCGTCGGAAAGGCGGCCGCGAGCGCTGCGATCACGACGAATACCGCGGCCAGGGCGAGGCCGGGGCGGGTGGTCCGCGGAACCGATCGCCGCGCGGTGAGTACATCGGTCACGCGGGAACCTCCTTCGCCGTGCCCGGGCGTCGGCGAGAGGTCGTGCGGAGCCGGGGGTCGATGACCACGTACAAGGCGTCGAGCACGGTGTTGACGACGATGAACACCAGCGCGGACAGCAGGACGATGCCGAGTACGACGGGCATGTCCTTGGATCCGATGGCGGCGAGCGTCACGCGACCGAGTCCGGGCCTGGCGAAGACGGTTTCGGTGAGGACTGCCCCGCCCAGGGTCGCGCCGACGAAGTACGCCGTCAGTGTCGTGGCAGGCAGGAGTGCGTGCCGAAAGGCGTGCACGAGAAGGACGCGTGCCCTCGATGCACCTCGTGCCTGGGCGGTGAGGACGAACGGTTGAGCCAGGGCGTCCTCGACACCGTCTCGAAGGACCTGCGACAGCAGCCCTGCGACAGGAAGTGCAAGTGTGACGACCGGAAGAACCAGGGAAGCATCGGTCTTCGCGGACGACGCAGGGAACCATCCGAGGGTGAACGCGAACACCCACAGCAGCAGGATTCCGATCCAGAAGGTGGGGATCGACACGGACAGCAGCTCGAAACTCGACGCCCACGAACGTGATCGGGGACGGCCTGCGGTGGTCAGCGCAAGGACGGACGCAATGACGACGGCGAGAACGACAGCCGGAACCGCCAACGACACCGTCGGCCACAGCTCGGCCCCGATGACGTCGGCAACCGGTCGCTGCAACTGGTAGGACCGGCCGAGATCACCGGTGAAGACTCGCTTCAGATAGCTCAGGTACTGGAGCAGCACTGGCTGATCGAGCCCGTACGAGCTGCGTATCGCATCCCTCTCGGCGGGCTGCACCACGGAGTCGCTACCCAGGATGATGTCCACCGGATCGCCCTTGATTGCGTGCAGAGCCAGGAACGTCGCCGTTCCCGCACCCCACACCACGAGAACCGCGGCGAGTGCCTTACCGCCCACTGCACGGACCAGGCGGTGTGCGGTGGACGGCGGCGCTGTATCGAGCACCGGCGCTGTCTCGACCGGCCGTGAGGCGTCAGTCTGTGAGGAAGGCATCGTAGAACAGTGGTGATGCGTTGGTGGCGAACTTGATTCCGTGTACGCCGTTGGACGCCCCGAGCCGGTAGGCCTGAACGTAGACCGGTACGTAGTACGCCTTGTCGATGACCTCGCGCTGCACGTCGGCGTAGATCTGCTCACGATCCGGTCCGTTGGCCGTAGCCGCGCCCCTGGTCAGGAGTTCGTCGAGTGCGGGATCGGTGTTCCGTGCATAGGCGCCACCGTTCGGCGGGGTGTTGGTGGAGAGAAACACGGTACGGAGAATGTCCGGCTCCGGTCGCACGAAGAAGATGGCCGCAGCCTCGTAGTCACCCCGCGCAGCTCGGTCCGTCCACGTACCGGTGTCGATGGGCTCGACGACGAGGTCGAAGCCCACGTCGCGCTTGATCTGGTCCTGGAACGCTTCGAGCAGAGGCGCGTTCTCGGCGAAGTAGCTGGAGGAGTCGTACGGGAAACGCACGGTGAGGCGCTGACCGTCCTTGGTGCGGTACCCGTCGGCGTCGCGTCCGGTCCACCCCGCCTCGTCCAGAAGCGAATTGGCCTGGTCCGCGTCGAATCCCCACGTCTGCGCGATCGAGGAATCGTAGTACGGCGTCTTCGGGCCGAGAACGTTGTCCGCCGCCGCGAGCTGTCCGAAGAACACCGATTGCACGAGCTCAGGTGAGTTGAGCGCGCTCTGGAAAGCCTTGCGAACCCTGACGTCCGTGAACGGTTCCGCCTGTGTGTTGAGGAAGATGCCGTAGTTGACACCTGGATTCTCGTACTTGATCAGTTGCAGATTCGGATCCTCGTCCACCACGGGCGCATTGGCCGACGGTACCGCCGCGATGGCGTCGACCTCGCCGTTCTCGAGCGACCCGAGGCGGGTGGAGTTCTCCGGCAGAATGCGGAAGTTCAGTCGGTCGAGGTACGCGGCG
Source organism: Rhodococcus sp. RS1C4 (assembly GCF_002258225.1). NCBI lineage: Bacteria > Bacillati > Actinomycetota > Actinomycetes > Mycobacteriales > Nocardiaceae > Rhodococcus > Rhodococcus sp. RS1C4. The sequence continues at coordinate 40,739 of NZ_NOXZ01000027.1, forward strand.
CCGGTGTGATCGGCGTACCCGGGTCCCCAGTTGTAGTCGTCACGCTTGGAGAGTTCGAAACCGACGCCCTTGGTGTAGCTGTCGAGGACGAAGGGACCGGAGCCGACGACGGTGGTGCACTCGGCATTGTCGGTGCCACGCAAGTGAGTCGGAGATTCGATACCCAGGAACGGTAGCGATGCGCCCTGCAGGAACGACGGATAGGGCGCGGTGAAGTCGACGCGGACCGTGGTCGGATCGACTGCGGTGACCTCACGCAATGGGCCCAGCAACGAGCGTGCGTAGTTGGACTTGGTGGCCGGATCGAATATCCGATCCAGATTGAACTTCACGGCGTCGGCGTCGAGTGGCGTTCCGTCCGAGAACGTGACGCCGTCGCGGAGCGAGAACGTGTAGCTCGTCGCGTCGTCGGACACTTCCCAGCTCTCCGCCAGCCACGGCGTGAACTCGTTGTTCTCGGTATGTCCCACAAGCGAATCGAGAACGTTGCGCGACACCAGTGCGGCAACGGAACTGCCGGTCTGCTGCGGATCGACACAATCGAGGTCCGAGTTGAGACCGAAGGTGAAGGTGCCGCCGCTGACGGGCTCGGCGTTCTCGTCGAACGTACTCGCCGTGTCGCTGCCGCCCGCGCAGGCGGACAGGAACAGACCGGCAGCGACGGCGAGAGCTGACGCCGACAGGACATGGTTGCGCCTCATGTCCCCCAGCCTGTATCAGTCGGCCAGGCCGTAAAACCCTTTCGATCAGCGTGATTCGTTGGCGCCGGACGTGAGGAGCTCGACGGCGAGAGCATCGTTGTGGCGGAAGAATCCGGCGTTGGTCCGAGGTCGCGGGAAGGCAGAGGACCAGGTGTGACCCGCGACCCACGGACCGACCGCGAACCGAGCGGGGTGAACGCTGCCGTCGGAGTGCAGGATTCGGGACCGTCCGTCGACGGAGATCTTGGCGGCACTGCGTTCGTTGGCGCGCACCTCCACCATCTGTCCACATTCGTGCAGGGAGCGAAGCAGTGCGTCCCCGCTGGATCGGATGGACGCGACGGGAAGTCTGGCGTCGACGAGCGTTCGCGCGGTGACGGTGTCGTCGTGTGACGCGCTCCGAGCCGTGAACACGCCGGCGTTGGTATCGGCACTGAACGTGGTGTCGGGGCCGAGGAACCGAACGATCCCGCTCGACGCGAGCGCGCGCAGCTGTTCGAGACGTTGTGGAGGAGGGCCGCTGGCGATGAAACTGAAGAACGAGTGCAGCCACCCTTCGATGTCCTGCGCTACCGACTCGGCAGGAATTCGACCGCGTCTCAGCAATTCTCCCGTGGTCATGTACACCGACAGCAGCGCGTTGAACACCGCTGCGTCGCTACTGTAGTGATGATCGGCGCGTCGGGCCAGGTCCGATTCGATGTATCCGATGATGCGCGCGGTGGCGTCGTCGACGCTGTCGTACGTCTCACCGGTGAGAGGGCGATCGATCAGAGCGAGATCGATACGGTCGTCGTCTTTGGGTACGAACCGCTCGACCAGGGCTGCCGACTCCTCCGAACCCCAGGCGACAGCGTCGAACTCGATCTCGAAATCCTGCCACGTGCCGGTGGTGCGGTCGGCGTGCGAGGCGAACAGCTCGTGATAGTGAGCGCCGGCAAGCTCTTTCGCTGCGGTCGGCCACACGTCGCGCCGGAAGTCGAGAAACCCGTCCCCGGGGAAGCCGTCGGCGGTGAAGTACTTCGGGAGCGGTGGCCGGGCGGCGGCGATGTCGTAGCCGATCTTCGAGTGGTACGGCACGCCGCGGCGCGAGCCTGCATAGATGACCGGCTCACGGCCCGACGGCCGGTAGGTCAGGGTTTTGTCCGGTAGCCGCGAGAACGTTCCACCCCGGCTTTCGGCGAGCAACACCATCCAGTCGACGAACGCGAGCCCCAGGCCTGCCACCAGGATGGGTTCCGACTCCGGGACGACGTCCGGATCCAGGTCGGCCGTGTATCCGGGCCCGACGTACGTCAGTCCGTAGGTATCGGCGAACGTGTGCAGATACTTCTCGGCGGACGACGGCAGGGCGTCCGGATGGCCCTGGGACAACAGCACGACATCGACCCCGACCACCGAACCGTCGTCGAGAATCAGGCGCTGCCCGGGCTCGTCGTCGACGATGTCGACGACGGTGTTGCGATGCACCGTGACATCCACGGGAGCGTCCGTCACGGCTCTCGCGAAGACCCACTCGAGGTAGCGGCTCTGCAGTGTCCGCGAAGCGAACGACCTGGGTGTGAAATCGGCAAGCTCGGCGGTGAGCGCCGGGTCGTCGCGGAGGGATTCGAGGTTGCTCTCGACCCATTCGGCGAGAGTCGGGCCGGTCGAGACCGGCCCGGCGACCACGGTGGTGTCGTCGGTGAACATCGTGACGTCGGCGGCGACCGAGTTCATCCACAGCAGCGGCGGTTGCGAGCCTCGCCAGATGCGGCCGGCGCCGGCAGGAAAGGGATCGAAGACGTCGACGGTGACGCGGCGCTCCGGCGTCGCATCGAGATGGGCGAGCAGTCGCTCGAGGACACCGGTACCGCGCGGTCCCGCACCGACGATCGCAATACGGTGCGCGGGGGTGGTGCTCATAGTTCTGGTGCCTCCGTCGACCCTGGTAGTACCGCCTGATTGTTGCGGGAGTCGCATTGAAGAGTCAACGCAGAATCACGCTGATTCTATTTCTGTTCAGGGCCGTCGGAGCTCCTTAAACTTATGTGTTGCTCTGCCGCGTGTGCTGTGTCCACGGCGGCTTTCCTGTTCGTTCTCGTTCGTTGGTGAGGTGCAGTTGTCCATGGTGTTTACCCGATGAGCAGACGTCGAACACTCAAGACGGTCACCGGGGTCAGCGGCGGCCTCGACGTGTACGACGCCGCGGTCGACCCGGCGCGGTCCACCCTCGCGTCGTCGATCGAGATCGCGAAGATCGCCGAGAACAACAAGATCGACGCGTTGTTCGCCGCGGACCTGTTGAGTTTCGGTGCACAGGGGGCGATCGGGGCCCAGGAGCCACTGATCTACCTTGCGGCGCTGGCCGGTGTGACCACGGACATCGGATTGATCGCGACCGTGACCACGACGTTCCATCACCCGTACAACCTGGCCCGACTGTTCGGGACGCTGGATCACGTCAGCAACGGACGCGCCGCCTGGAACGCGGTGACGTCCTCGCTGGGTGAGGAGAACTACGGAGATCAGGACCTGCCGAGTCCCGAAGAACGGTACGCACGTGCCACCGAGTCGCTCGAAGTGGTGAACGCACTCTTCGACAGCTGGAAGCCGGGCGCGCTGGTACCGGGTTCCGACGGCGCGGTGTTGGATGCGTCGTTGGTGCGACCCATCGAGTACCGCGGCACGTACTACACCGTCCAAGGGCCGCTGAACATTCCGTCGCTGCCTCAGGGCAGGCCCGTTCAATTTCAGGCCGGACAGTCTGCCGGAGGAATCGAACTCGGAGCGCGTTTCGCCGAAGTCGTGTTCACGTCGCTGGCGACCCTCGAGGATGCCATCACCTACACCAAGACCATCCGAGCCCGCGCTGCCGAGTTGGGGCGCGGTGACGAACTTCCGTTGATCTTCAGTTCGTTCCACGCGACGTACGGTGCGACGGAAGCCGAGGCCCGACAACGGGTCGAGGAGTCGATCGGCACTCTGGACTTCGTCGCCGGACGCGCACGGTTGGAGGACATGCTCGGAGGCGGAATCGACCTGTCGGAGCTGTCGTTGGACAAGCCGATCCCGGTGGAGTTGCTGCCCGACCCGAAGACAGTCAACCGCCGTCGTGGACGAGTGGAGATATTCGGTAAGCTCGCCGCGGAGGGAAAGACGCTGCGCGAGTTGATCATCGCCTCGAAGGACACCGGACATTGGGCCGAGTCCGGGACACCCGAGCAGCTGGCCGACGCGATCGCGCAACGGTACGACGCCGGGGTCCTCGACGTGATCAGTCTCGGCGGTCTCGGTGATCCAAGCACACGCGATTTCGTCGAGAACGGATTGCTGCCGGAGCTTCGGCGCCGCGGAATCGTCGGAAACGATTATCGCGGAGGGACATTCAGGGAGAATCTCGAACTCCCTCCACTCGCTCGATTCCAGGGGGAAGCATGAAACGGTCGGCTTCGGTTGTGCTCGCGGTGTCGGCGACGACGCTCGTCGCCGCATGCGGCGGATCGGCGGAATCGACGTCGCAGGAAGGGGAGCCGCAAGCCGGCGGCACGCTCCGGTACGCGCTGTCGCAGGCTCCGACGTGCTCGGATCCCGCGCAGGGTGGCACCAACCAGACCATCTACGTGTCCCGTCAGATCGTCGATTCCCTGACCGACCAGGACCCCGAGACCGGCGAGATCACGCCGTGGTTGGCCGAGAGTTGGGAAGTCAGCAGTGACGCGACGCAGTTCACCTTCGTTCTGAAGGACGGCGTCACGTTCAGCGACGGAACTCCTGTCGACGCGGATGCGGTCAAAGCCACCTTCGATTCTGTCGTGAACGTTCTCGGCGCCCCCAAAGCGCAGCTCGGTGCCAGTTACCTCTCCGGTTACGCGGGCACCACCGTCGTGGATCCGTTGACGGCCCGAGTGCAGTTCGACGCCCCGAACGCGCAGTTCTTGCAGGCCACGTCGACACCTCAGCTCGGACTGCTGGCCAAGGCGACCACGGACAAGCCTGCCGAGGAACGGTGCCTCGGCGACAACATCGGCAGTGGCCCGTTCGTCTACGAGTCCTATCAGCAGGACAAGGCGATCACGCTGAAGAAGCGCTCCGGCTACGCCTGGGGTTCGGACGTGTTCTCCCACGACGGGGAGGCATACCTCGACGCGATCGAGTTCACGATCGTGCCCGAGTCCGGGGTGCGGACCGGCAGCCTGGCTTCGGACCAGCTCGACGCCATCAGCGACGCGTTGCCGCAGGATGCGCCGCAGATCGAGGCGTCGGGTGGCCGTGTGCTCACGACATCCAATCCAGGCACTCCGTTCGGCTTCACACCCAACGTCACTCGTCCCGTTCTCGGCGACGTCGAGGTACGCCGTGCGTTGATCCCGGCCCTGAACCGTCAGGAACTGGTGGACACGGTGCTCGGGCCGGACTTCCTGCCTGCCACTGGGACGCTTGCGAGCAAGACCCCGCAGTACGTGAAGCTCGACGACGTCACCTACGACCCTGATCGTTCACGCGACATCCTCGACGCCGCCGGATGGGTCCCGGGCGCCGACGGAATCAGAGAGAAGGACGGCCGACGGCTGTCGTTCTCCGTCACGTTCAGCGCGGTGTTCGCCGGTAACCAGGCCATTCTGGAGCTGGTGCAGCAGCAACTCGCGGACGTGGGCGTCGAGCTCGTCCTCGACCTGGTCTCGACGCCGGAAGCTCTGGCGCGGCAGGCGAGCGGTGACTTCGACTCCACCTACGGAAACAGCACTCGAGCCGACGGCGACATCCTGCGCACCTCGTATGCACTCGACGGTCGCAACAACAACCGTCGCGGCCCCATCCCAGAACTGGACGATGTGCTGGCGCGGCAGTTGAGCACGACCGATCCCGCCGAGCGAAAGGAAATCCTCGCCGACGCGCAGCAACTGGTGTCGAGCAACGGGCTGTTGATCCCGACCATCGAGCTCTCCCAGGCCATCGGTGCAGGGCCACGCGTACATGATCTGGAATTCGAAGCATCCGCCAGATTGCAGTTCTTCGACACCTGGATCGGATAGTTCCGGCGGGCAGGTTAAGAATCAGGCTGATTCGAAGGGTCCCGCTGCGGTGTCGATGGGTCTAGGTTGCTGTACATGTCCTGGCTGAGGCGCTTGTTCGATCTGCGATGGTTCGACAGTCACACCGCATGCGGAGTCGGCTGTGCCCGGGCTGCGGTGGATCTGTCCGTTCACGGCTGAGTCTCGCCCAGTCTGATCGGGGCCCTCGTCATGTGTTCCCCGTTCAGGTCTCGTCCCAGAGTCGGCAGTAGAAGTCGAGTTTCCGGCGGTCCAGTTCGATGCCGTAGCCGTCGAGAACTTCGGACGTGAACCGACGGCCGTAGTTCCACTCCGTGCTCATGATTGCAGGCGCCAGATCAGCCCATCGGTCGGCGACGCCCAGAGAACCCAGGTCGACGTGGGCGAACCAGTTGCCGTCGTTGTCCAGCAGCGTGTTCGGAGCGCACGCGTCGCCGTGACACACCACCGGGTCTACTGGAGGTGCTGTACCGACGGACGGATTCGACCCCAGCTTTTCGGCGGACTCGACTCGGGATTCGATCGACCAGTCGTAGGGGCACGTGGCGCGAGGCACTGCGTCGTGAAACGCGCGTAGACCGGTGCCGATGGAGCGGGCCGCGACGGTGGGATTCGCCGTCCAGGCATCGTCGACTGCGTTTGTCCCCGGTAGCGCTACGGTTACCAGCCACTGCGCGTCGGAGTCGGAACCGGCGTCGACAACCTCCGGAACCCGAGTGTAGGCCGAAACCCAGCGCAACTTGTCGGCCTCGACAGCAAGGTCGATCTGCACGTCCAGCGGACACCATTTCACGAACACCTGTCCGGTGCGGAAGGTCAGTCCACCCAACTCGTTCAGCCAGACCGGCTCTATCTCGGAGCTGCCAGCGTGGCGCCGCACCGCAGGCGGAATCGACACCGAGGAATCCGGACGGGTCACCCCGCCATTCCACCACAGCGCAGTAGTCGGCACCGGTCTCTTTCTCGACGACTGTGCTGCGCCTGTCAGAACGGTGCGGGGTCATCGGTGTCCTCTGCGTAGGTCGGCGGAGCAGTGGTGTCGTCGAGATCGGATTCGGGTTTGTCGGTGCGGTGGTGGGGTTGTCGTCGTTTCTTCGGTATGTGGGGTAGGAGTGAGCTCGGGGCCAGGTCGGTTCGGCCGGTGGTGTTTGCGGGGAGGGTGACTGCTGTGGTGCCGGAACTCGACTTCCAGTATTCGACGGCACCGGCGAGCATGGTGGGTCTCCAGGCGCCCATGGTTTTGAGGGAGTGGTGGTATCTGCAGAGGCAGTGGAGGTTGGTGAGGATGGTCCAGCCGCCGCGGGTGGGGTTGTGGTGGTCGAAGGCGATGACGTGGTCGATCTCGCAGCCGGCTGCGGGGACGTCGCATCCGGGGTGGCGGCAGGTGCGGTCGCGGTGTCGGACGAGGTCTGCGAGCGAGGGGCCGGGTCGGTAGGTCAGTGCGCCGGGTGGTGGGGTGGTGAGTCCGCCGT
>NZ_NOXZ01000043.1:0-43505 GCF_002258225.1 Rhodococcus sp. RS1C4
ACTGCGCAAAGGCCCGTTCCGGACACTCGACGCCACCGCGATGCGCGCGACGACCATCGAAGAGCTGCACAAGATGGGTATCGATCTGCCCGACGTGGACGCACCCATCGGATCGCTGTCCGGCGGCCAGCGTCAGTGTGTGGCGATCGCCCGAGCTATCTTCTTCGGTGCACACGTGCTCATCCTCGACGAGCCGACCGCCGCGTTGGGTGTCAAGCAGTCCGGGATGGTTCTGCGATACATCTCCGCCGCGAAGGAGCAGGGCTTCGGGGTTGTGTTCATCACCCACAACCCGCATCACGCGTACATGGTGGGGGATCACTTCGTGCTCCTCAACCGTGGCCGGCAGAAGCTCGACTGCACCTACGACGAGATCAGCCTCGACGATCTCACCAAGGAAATGGCAGGCGGCGACGAACTCGAAACCCTCACCCACGAGCTGAGGCGCTGAGTCACGTCGCAATTCGGCGACATGGCCGCGTTCGACCGGGTCGGCCCGCTTGTCTCCCACCGGAGACAAGCGGGCCGACCCATTTCTCGTCCGCAATACGTACACGCATCCGCCGTGTGCGCGTCGGTGTCGCGCGATAGGTTCTCTGGCACGAGGCCCGACGAACACCTGCGGTGAGGCGAGCATGAGCGACTATCCCGATGTGCCGGAGAGCATCCTGAAGGTCATCAGAGCGGTGTGTTCGAGATTGCCGGAGACCGTCGAGGAGCGCGCGTGGACCGGGGTGCGCTGGCGGGTACGCACCAGGACGTTCGCGCACGTGTTGGTGGTCGAACCGGGCAGGCCGGCGTCCTACGCCGACGCTGCGGGACTCGTGGAACCCGCCACGGTGTTGACGTTCCGATCCGAGGCGCCCGAACTGGACGTGCTGCTGCGGTCCGGGCCGCCGTTCTTCGCGACGCCGTGGGGGCAGGACACGGTGGGAATGCTGGTCGACGACGCCGACGACGACGAACTGTCCGAGCTGCTCACCGACAGCTACTGCCTGCTCGCTCCCCGGAAGTTGGCGGAATCGGTGGATCGTCCGGGCGTCTGAGTCGTGCCGGTGACACACTCGAAGACATGACAGCGTTCCCTGTACTCGACCTGACCCCGGACGAACTGCTGACCACGACCCGCACCGTGCGCAAAAGACTGGACCTCACCCGTGACGTCGACCCGGATCTGATTCGCGAATGTCTGGAGATCGCGTTGCAGGCACCGTCGGGTTCCAATCGGCAGGGCTGGCAGTGGATGGTCGTCACCGACCCCTCGCTGCGTGCGCAACTGGGGGAGATCTACCGCCAGGAGACCGAGAAATACCTGGCGTCGCGGGCGTCGGCGGCGAAACTGTTCGCCGACGACCCCCAGCGAGCACCGGTGCAGAAGCGAGTCGGTGACAGCGTGGCCTGGCTGGGTGACCACATGGGGGAGGTGCCGGTTCTGCTCATCCCGTGTATCCGCGGGGCCGCCCGGCTCCCGGCCGGCAATCAAGCCGGCCTGTGGGGATCACTGCTGCCCGCCGCGTGGAGCTACGCGCTGGCCGCCCGAGCGCGAGGACTCGGCACGGCGTGGACGACGCTGCACCTGTCCCGGGAAGACGAGGTCGCAGAATTGCTGGGTATCCCGCAGGGCTTCCATCAGGCCGCGCTGATCCCCACTGCGTACTTCACCGGTGAGACGTTCAAGCCCGCTCCGCGTGAACCGATCGATTCGGTTCTGCACATGGACAGGTGGTAGGCGCGGTCGTCGGCGGGCCAGTGGTGCAGGGTACTTCAGCTGCGAGCCCTACGCGCGAGTTCGACAGTAGCTGCGCGGAGGTCGTCGATCTTGGTTATCGGTGACGCGTAGCCGACTCTGGTCGTGGCATGTCCACGAGGTGTGGTGACGCTGAGATCGAGGCCGTACCGATCGGCCGTCGTGCATGTGGCGACGGTTGCATCGGGATAACCGCCGAGGTTCTGCGCCATCGCCAGTAGCGAATCGGCATGATCCTCGTTGAGATGCGAGATCGCGTACGCCGCTCCGGGTGACACCGGATCGGCAGTGGCGGTCTCGTAGTCGGCGGCTGTGGCCGAGTCCATTCGCCCGTAACCTCCGACCCAGCGGGCTCGTTCGACTCGGAGCACCCACAGCGTGAAGTCGCTGTAATCGATGTAGTACTTCGCCGCGGCCACAGCATCGAGGTGTGCGGCTCGAGCGGCGTCGAGTTCGGGTCCGGTGGGAGCGTCCACCCGGCCGGCAAGCGTCACCCGGGAGATCGCCAGAGGATCACTCGCGGTTTCCGGGGCGACGATCGAAACACTTGCGCGTCGATCACCGTGCAGGTTGCGTCCGTGTTCGGCCATCCGAGAGACACACAACACGGGCGAGCCACCCAGAAGTCCGTAGGTGACGTACGACGCCCACGGATCACCGTCGGCGGTCAGGGTGGCGAGCGTCGCGATGTTGGTCGACGCGGCGACGGTGCGAGCTTCCTCTGCAGGCGTCGGTCGGCGGACGTCCTCGACACCGACGAGCGGGGGAGGAGTCGACGGTGCATCACCTGGGTCGCCATGATCGAGTGCCATGCCGGGCAGTCTACGGAGTCGCCGTGTGGCACGGGCAACTGTGTGACGCCGTTTGGAGACCGACCCGTCTGGGCATGTCAAGGCCGTGATGAGGGTGTTGCGCACCAACCGGACGGTGCGAGCGGTAATGGCGGCGATGGGGTTGTTCGTGGTGGTCGCTGCAATCTGGGCCGGCGTGGGGTATGTCTACGCCGACGACAGGAAGGCAGCGTCGGCGACGACGGTCGGTTTGTGCGTGCTGGGTGTGGGGTGGCTTCTGGTGGCGCTGGCCGTGACGATCAAACTGGTTCGGCTCAAGCTGAGGCGCAAGGCCAGCACCGACGAGTAGTCGGGGGGCGCCCCGGATCGTTCGTCGATTCTGTACTGTCACGAAGTCACGAAGTCACGAAGTCCCGCACTCCCGAAGTCACCGGCACTCGAACTCACGTACGTCGGCGGAGAGAATTGCGGCCTGCTGACCGGCATCGGGACCGGAGCCACGAAACGCGTGAAGATGCTCGACGTCGTCCCACCTCTCGTAGATGTCGATGCGCCCGCTGTCGAGCAGGTCGGCAGCGATGGAGAAGTCCAAGCACCCTTCCGATTCCCTGGCCAGCCGCACTACCTCCACACAATCGGACAGGTAGGAATCTCTGGAGTTCGGTTCCACGGTGAGGTGCCCTGCAACGATGATCATGTGGGTACCGACATCGCGGTAGCCGAGAACTCATCGCCGAGGAGCAGCCGTGCGAGCACGAAAGATCGTCACCAACCTCACCGTCCCCGACATCGACGCAGCGAAAGGTTTCTACGAGCAGTTCCTGGGCCTGGAGACCCAGGAATTCAGTCTTGGATGGGTGGCGCGGTTCACCGCACCCGACGGCGACACCAGCGTCCAGCTAGTCACCCGTGACCGAACCTCACCCGTCGACTCCGTGATGTCGGTGATGACCGACGATGTCGACGCCGCGTACGACGAAGCCGTCGGCGCCGGGTACGAGATCGTGCATCCGGTGACGAACGAGCCCTGGGGCGTGCGGAGGTTTCTCGTCCGCGCGCCGGACGGAAACGTCGTGAACATCGTCCGTCACCACAGCGACTAGGCCTTCACCCGGCGATGAGGGCTCCACGGCGATCAGGGCTTCACGGCGACTGAGCTTCACGGCGACTGGGCTTCACTGCTGTACGGACTCCAGTACCGCCAACGTGCGGGTCGCTCTGGTCATCGCGACGTACCGATCGACTGCGCCCTCGATGCCGCTGCCGAACGCGGCCGGTTCGACGAGAACCACCAGATCGAACTCGAGCCCTTTGGACAACGACGGGGTCAACGACCGGATGCGATCGGTCTCACGGAACGTCGCGGCTCCGATGACGCATCCGATGCCGTCCGGGTTGTCGGCGAGCCAACGCTCGGTGATCGACGCGAGTTCCGACGGGTCCCCGTACGTCACCGGGACACCGCCGGCCCGAATGGATGTGGGTACGTTCGCGTCGGGGAGCACTCGTCGAATCTCGGGTTCGGCGACGGCCATCACCTCCTCCGGGGTGCGGTAGTTGATGGTCAGTTCCTGGATGGTCACGCCTTTCGTGTCGGTGTCGGTGACGCGTCCGATGCCCACTCGTTCGAGTCGGTCCATCCACGTCTCGGTGAATCCGTGGCGCGCCTGCGCCCGGTCGCCGACGATGGTGAAGCTTCCGGACGGGCAGCGCTGCACCAGCATCTGCCATTCCGCGTCGGTCAATTCCTGTGCCTCGTCGACGACGATGTGCGCGAACGGCCCGGCCATTCGGTCCGGTTCGGTGTGCGGAAGCACGGAATCGTCGACCAAGGCGTCGCGAATTCCGTCCTGCCGGAGTTGGGCGTACAGGCCGTCCTCGTCGTCGAGCTGCAGGAGTTCCTCGACGACCCGGTCCATCCGCCGTCTCTCGGCGGCTGCCGCGGCCGCGCGTCGGCGCAGGATTCGCCCTGATTCGGGGTCGCCGAGGCGGCGACGGGCCGCATCCAGGATCGGAAGATCCGCCGTGGTCCATCGAGAAGGGTCGCTTCGCTGCAGAAGCGCGACCTCGGCCGGGGTCAGCCACGGCGCGCACAGACGCAGGTATGCGGGTACGGACCACAGGTCGGCCACCAGGTCGGCCGCCTCGACCGACGTCCACGAATTGTCCAGAGCTGCACGCAGTTCGTCGTTGGCCTGAAGCGACGCACGGACCTCGGACTCCGGGGCCTCACCGACGTACTTGTCGACGAGGATGCTCACCAGGACGTCCCACACGAGCTCCCGAGCGTCGTTGTGCGGCGTCGTCGAATCGGCGGCGTCGAACGCTTCTTTCCAGTCGGCAGCCGAGAGGTGAAGATCCGCCCACTCCGTCTCCACCGTCATCGGCTTCGTGGGGGGCTGCTCGTAGAACCGAACAGCTCGTTCGACGGCCCCGACCATGTCCACCGATGATTTGAGCGCGGCGACGGCCTGGTCGTCCTCGATTTCGGCGGTCTCGCCTTCGGCCACGAGGTCGGGCAGCGTGCACGTGAGCACGCCCTCCTCACCGAGGCTGGGAAGAACATCGGAAACGTAGTTCAGGTACGGCTTGTGCGGTCCGACGAAGAGCACCCCGCCCCGATTGTGGCCCAGCCGCGGATCCGAGTACAGCAGGTAGGCGGTGCGATGCAGCGCCACAACGGTTTTGCCGGTACCGGGACCGCCGTCGACCACGAGCGCACCGTCGGATCCTGCTCTGATGATCGCGTCCTGGTCGGCCTGAATGGTGCCGAGAACGTCACGCATCCTCGGAGACCGTGTGGCTCCGAGGCTCGCGATGAACGCAGATTGGTCGTCGAGTGCTGCAGATTCGGCGCCTTCGCCCGCGCGGTCGGTGAACACCTCGTCCCAGTAGTCGGCGACGCGGCCGTTCGCCCATCGGTATCGGCGACGTCCGACCAAGCCCATAGGGTTTCGATGAGTGGCACCGAAGAACGGTTCGGCAGCGGGGGAGCGCCAGTCGAGCACCAGTTGCTCGCCTGCGTCGTCGAGCAAGCCGACGCGTCCGACGTAGATCGGATCGGAACCGTCGGCGGGCTGCATGTGTCCGAGGCACACGTCGAGGCCGAACCGTCGTAGAGAGCGAAGGCGTTGGGTCAAACGGTGGACTTCGAAGTCTCGTTCCATCGCTTCCTGACCCATTCGCCCGGTGGACCGCCGCGTGGCGTCGAGCCGAGCTGTGGCGTCGGCGATCGACGACGCCAGGCTGGATCGAATTGCGGCGAAGTGCTTTTCGTCCTCGTGAATCAATTCGGCTGCGGCCTTTCGAGCCCGGTTTCCGGTCAGGTCGAAGGCCGAGGTCGACGTGTGGTCGCTGGTCGAGGGTGGCATGCGCGCACGCCTTTCGTTCCGGTGAGTGTCAGGTTCGGTGCGCTATTCTGCGGCACTACCGGGGTCTTGCCACAAGCCCATGGGTGCGCTATAGATTGATAGTGGAAGAGACACGTCGTCTCGATTCCGCTTCAGCCTCCCCAATTGCCACCGGCGCTCCACTCGCCGTGCTGGGCGCTCTGCAATTCGGAACTGCAACCGGATTGCCCTGAAAATACACTGATTACAGTGGTCGACGCCGAGAAATTGTGCCTCGAACCCTGTCGAGGGTGGGGGAGGCGTCCCTCCGCCCGGACTCCGCGACGAGGGTCGGCTCAGGCCTTCTCGGCGGTGCGCAGCCGCAAGATCACAAGGATCACTACGGCAACCGACGCCGACACGACGACGACCTTCTGCAGAATCCCGGCGTACCCCTCCACGAGATGCCAGTTCTCGCCGAGTCGATAGCCGGCGGTGACGAAGACGGTGTTCCATATCAGACTGCCGACCGTGGTGAGCAGAACGAATTTCAGCGGCCCCATCCGCTCGATCCCGGCCGGCAGCGAGATGAAACTGCGAAACAGCGGGATCATTCGTCCGAGCAGGACTGCCTTGGAGCCGTGCTTCGCGAACCAAGCCTCCGATCGATCGAAGTCACGGGCTTGAATCAGCGGCATTCGCACCACCAGCGCGCGAGTACGTTCCCGCCCGACGATCGCGCCGACGGCGTAGACGACGATCGCGCCCAGAACCGACCCGAGCGTCGTCCAGAAGAGCGCGGCACCGAAGGAGAACACTCCGTTGCTGGCGGAGAAACCGGCGAGAGGCAGGACCAGTTCACTCGGGATCGGCGGGAACAGGTTGTCCGCTCCGACGACGAGGGCTGCGCCGGGGCTACCGAGGGCATCCATCACGTCCACCGCCCAACCGGCGAGCCCGCTTGGAGGTTCCGCCTCGCTGGCGGCTGCAATCAACATGTGGGACATGACATTTCTCCTCGTTCGTAGATGACGTGGCTCCTCCAGGAAGGACACCGAGAACGTTAGGAGCGCCGGGCCCGTAGGACATCGAGGACAGCCGTCGATCGTCGCGGTGGTACGCCCCCGTGCACATAGTGCGGTTTTCCGCAGTGTCGAGACCCGATGTGCTCGGTTACTCTGCATGCGTGCCGGGGAACCACGTCGAGTACCCACCGGAGCAGTCGGATCGTATCGCCGTCAGCTCGCTTATCGGGCGATGGCTGCTGGCTCTGGCGGGAGTACTGCTCGGTGGTCTCACGTCGGTTGCGGGCTTGCTCTTCATCGCGGTGGCGTCGGTTGCCCTCGTCTCAGGGCACGTGCTCGGAAAGCGTGGGGAGCCTGTTCGTGCCGCCGTTGCGGAGGGTGCGCTGACGTTGACTGCGCTCGAGGTTCGGAGGATCATCCGCTTCCACGGTCGGTTACGGACAGACGCACTCACTCCACGACGATGCAGGACATATCTTGGAATGCGCTGGGCTGTAGGGCTACTCGGACTGGGCGTGGTTCTTCTGCTAGTGCTGTGTCTCGCCGTGGCCGGGTCGATGCTGTCTGCATGGCTTCTGAACGGCAGTTGGGGCTTGATCGAGAGTTCGGACCGAGTCGACGCGCTACTCGTGGCAAGTGCGGCGCTGCCTGGAATCTTGTTGATGTTCGTAGCCGCCGTCGGGGTGGTAGGGGTGGGGTCGCTGGATCGATGGTTCGGCGCTCGAGTTCTGGGACCGCAGTCCGACAGGTTGCTGCGCCACCGCGTCGCAGAACTGACGAGCAGTCGGAACCATGTGGTCGATGCCATCGACGACGAACGGCGCCGAATCGAGAGGGACCTGCACGACGGTGTGCAACAGCAACTGGTCGCACTCGGGATGCTCATCGGCCAGGCACGACGCGCCGACGAACCCGGCGAGCTACTCGATCGCGCGCGAGCGACGGCGCAGGAAGCGATCGGGGAACTGCGCGAAGTCGCCAATCGGGTGTACCCGATTGCCCTCGATCACTCCGGCTTGCACCAGGCGCTGGAAACGATGGCCGAGCGAGCCACTGTTCCTGTCCGAATCACGTACGAACTGAAGGAGAGGGTGCGGCCCGCGGTGGAAACGGCACTGTACTTCGTGGTCGCGGAAGCGGTGACCAATGCAGCCAAGCACGCATCCGCTCAGGTGGTGAACGTGACTGTCACTCGCCAGAAAGTCGAACGCATACGTGTCGTCGTCACCGACGACGGTGCCGGAGGAGCGGATCCTTCGGGCACCGGTCTGTCCGGGTTGGCTCGGCGCGTCGCGGCGTTGGACGGCACCTTGACCGTGGACAGCCCCTGTGGCGGACCGACCGTCGTGACCGCGAGCATCCCATGCGGGTGATGGTCGCCGAAGATTCGGCCTTGCTGCGCGAGGGACTGGTGCGCATGCTCGCCGACGAAGGCCACGATGTGATCGCGTCCGTTGGCGATGCGGACGCACTCCTGGATGCCGTCGAGGAGAATCGCCCGGACATCGTCGTCACCGATGTGCGCATGCCCCCGGATCACACCGACGAGGGTCTGCGGGCTGCACTGACCATCCGCACACGATGGCCCGATGTCGCGGTTCTCGTGCTGTCCCAGCATGTGGAGACTCGATACGCGGGGGAGTTGATCAGTGGTTCCGACGGGAAGGTCGGGTATTTGCTCAAGGACCGCGTGGTCGAGATGGACGAATTCCTGGACGCCCTGAACAGAGTTGCCGACGGCGGAACCGTGTTCGACCCCGAGGTCGTGCGACAACTGTTGTCGCGCACGAGCAAATCGAACCCCGTGGACCGTCTCACTCCGCGCGAACGCGACGTGCTCGAACTGATGGCTCGGGGCTTCACCAATGCGCGGATCTCTGCCGATCTGTTCATCTCCGTCAGTTCGGCCGAGAAGCACATCAACTCGATCTTCGAGAAACTCGGACTGTCGAACTCCGCCGGCCTCAGCCGTCGCGTCATGGCCGTCGTGACCTACCTCCGCAGCTGACGATCGGTATCGGGGCGTTCGATGGTGCACCGATGCTTGCGCTTCCCAGTGTGCCCACCGAGTGGTATCCATGAAGTGTGCGCAAGCTGGTCATCACGCAGAACATCACCATCGACGGCGTCATCGAAGCAACCGACGATTGGTTCACCCAAGCCGGGAGCGACCCGGAGCTCGACGCGGCATTGGCGGCTCAACGCGACGCCTCCGACGGCTTCCTGGTAGGCCGAGTGACCTTCGAAGGTATGCGTGACTACTGGGGACCGAAGACCGACGACACAACTGGCGTGACCGATCATCTGAACCAAGTCGCCAAGTACGTCGTGTCCACGACACTGCAGGAACCCGGGTGGGCGAACTCGACCGTATTATCGGGTCCGCTGGTCGACGAGGTGACACGGATCAAGAAGACGACCGGTTCCGACATCGTGTGCACCGGAAGTATCACGTTGTGTCGCAGTCTGATTGCGGCGAATCTCGTCGACGAGTACCGATTGTTCGTGTATCCGTATGTTCGCGGTCACGGCGAACGGTTGTTCGACGGTGCACCATCGCTCGGGGTACGCCTGCTGGAGTGCCGGGCGTTTCCATCCGGCGCATCGTTGATGCGTTATGCGTCCCCGTCGTGACGTAGAGGTACGGTGTACGGTCTGCCGAACTGCGTGGAGACACCTGGTGCGTACAACACCGAGTCCGGTGGACTGTCGGATACGTTCGGAAGTCCCGCTGCACCGAGGAGTTGGTCGTCGCAGTGGGTGACGGCGGCGTCGTACAGCTGCCAGCGGCGGTGGACATTCGGCACGTACAGAAGCCGTCCTGCCAAGGAAGTGTGCAGACCCCAACGCGCGGTGAGGAATTGAGCAAGTGGGTCGTCGGACATGTCGCAGGAGCCACGATGCACCCCGAAACTCGTTGTGCTTCCGCGCTGCGGCGGCGCGAGACGATTGCTTCGGTAGGCAATCGACGTCTCGTCGTCCTCGATGGTGATCGACGCCCAGCGATACGGAACACCGACGAGGTTGGTCCCGGCAACCACCGCGAGACGGCTGGCTTCCAGCGATCGGAACACCACCCCGCGTCGGCCGTTCGCGTCCACCGAGTACAGCCGAACGTTGATCTCGGGAAACGTACCGAAATAGGGGACAGGACGACCGTATCCGAGCCCGGCTCCCACCATCCGAAACCCGATCAGTCCGACCCACGACGTGCCGTCGAACTCGTCAGGGACAGTGCCTGCAGGCAAGAGCGGTGCAACACGCCGACTCGGAACGCGCCAGTGCAGGAACACCAGGCGTTCCCAGCGCTGGTCCATGAGAATCGGGCGTGGTAACAGCGGGGGCCTCGGCCACAGTCGTCGTCCATCGTCGGGATTCATTTGATCAACAGTAGGCGTGCACATCCGCGCTCAACCGAAAACTTCCTCGGCGCCTCGGTTCGACGCTCCAGCCGATTCGGATTCGCTCGTTTGCGTCGTCCACGAACCTGTGGGTCGATCGGTGCGCTGCCGGTCGCCTCCACCGTGGTGTAGTCGGCGGATGGGAATAGATGCGCGCACCGTCCTTGTGGATGTTTCCGAGCAGGTTGGCGTAGGGGGAGTAGTTTCCGCATTCGTCGAGCTTGCGGCGCACTAGCTGAAGCGTTGAATCGCGTGCGGCGGAAATTTCACGACACGCCTGCACCGCCAACGAGGCGGAGGGGCGCCGCATCGTCCGTCACGGCAGGTCGCGTGTCGTTGTGGTCAGCACCCATTCGATGGCGGTGGTCACTGCATCGCGTGATTCCGGCGAATCGTCGAACATGTCGAATCCGTGAGTGCCCTCGGGTACGTCGATGATGTCGAGTTCCGCTTCGGCTTCCGCTGCGGCCGTGATGAAAGCGTCGACGCCGGCGATGAATTCCGGTCGCTCTCGCCCCACCTTGGTGAGCAAGATCGGGAGCCGGCCGACGCTTCGGATCGCACCGACAGGGTCGACGTGCGGATCGACGCCCCATTCCGGGACGGTGTCCAGCACCGGGTAGGTGAGCGCGATGCACGTCAGCCACGATGGCGGGGCCCTCAGCCAATCGGTAGTGAGCAGTCCGCCTCCGGAGAAAAACCAGAGGGCGACCCGGTCGCGGTCCACTCCGGGTAGCGTCCGGGCGAGTTCGACGCCAGCCGCGACTTCCTCCGCAGCTGATCTGCAGTGCGCCAGGGTGTCCATCTGATGTTGAACGGTGACGCCGATGGCACCTCGCTCGGCGATGATCGATCCGTAGCCCACATACATGGGGTGGTCCCGTGGGCGCCAGTCGTGAACGCCGGGAGGGCGTGGCCCGCCGTGTACGAAGACAACAATCGGTTGTTTCACACGCGCTGGTTCAGGTGACTCAGCCGACCGATAGACGTCGATGGTGTCGTGACGTTCTCGATGCGCCTTGGGTGTGGGAAGTATGAACGGGTGTTGGCTCATTCAGTTCCTTTCGTCGATTGCGGTTCGATTGCAACCGCAAGCTTCGAGATTGCAGCACTGTGGACGTGAGTCGTACGTGAACGGTGGCGGCGGTCGGAAGATTGATCCGATGCAACATGCAGCACTTGAATTGACATAATGTAGATTATCGGCAAAAGCGCGACCAGCGTGTACGCCCGGATGAGCACCCAGTGATCGACCGATCCGTTGCGCGTACATGTGCCCGCCTTCGAACCGGATCGACGATCGTCCTAACTGCGCCGTGTGCTGGCTGATGCCTTCCAGCGTCCGCGTGCACCCTTGGGTCGATCCGTGCGCCATGATTCGATTCGATTCGGCTCGCAGGCCGGAACCGTCTCCTCGTGGTAGCGCGACCTCCGACTCGGAACCTTGGCCGCTTCCCTGTAATCGTGCCACTCTCTGTTATTTCGTCACAGTGACGAAACTTACGGGTTGTCGCGGTCGCCGTCACGCGTCGCGTCATGTCTTCCGGTATGCGCGAGGCAGAACGAACCAGAATCCGATCATGATCACCGCGACCACGACGGCCGCCGGTAATGCCGCACTCAGGCCGAGGACTATCTCGAATGTCAAGGCAACAGCTCCGATCAACGTGATACCCAGCATCACGATGCCGCTGATCGCGAGCGTGTTGCCCACTCGCACCAATACACCGATTGCACGCTGACGAAACAGCAATCGATGCATGCCCACCGGCGCAACCAGCAGGATCGTCGCGAGAATCGACGCCGATACGGTCACGAGATATACGACGTGACCCGCTGAAGAGAGATCGTCGAAGCGGCTCTGGAACGGCAAGGTGAGCAGAAATCCCGTCAGCAGCTGGACGCCGGTCTGGACGACCCGCAGCTCCTGCAACAGTGCGAGCCAGTTTCTGTCGAGCTGCTGAGTGGGAGTTTCGTTGCGCGCCTTACCGTTCCATTCGAGGTGATCCGGATCCTCGTCAGTGCTCATTGCATCAGACTAGCTGCGGAGACTACTCAGAGTTCGAATTCGCTTGGGTCGATTCCTACGGCGAAGCACGCGTTCTTGACAGCGGCTTTCTCGTGATCGTCGAAGTGTCCATCGGCACCGCCGATGATGATGCCGATCTGGATCACCGCACGAGCTTGATCCGGTTTGCCCTTCAACTTGCCGATCGTGGCAGTTGCCTCCACCTTGCCGAAGTCGAAATCTCCGGCAAGCTTGTCGCAGTACCAGTCGAACTTCTGGCGAAGCTCCTCGGCGGGAAAAACTTTGAGCGCTTCGTTGCCGGAGATCAGTGCCGCTGTCTTCTGCCGCTCGGCCGGATCGATGGTGCCATCGGCCGCAGCGATCAGGGCACACATGGCCATGCTCCCGTTCGCGAACTCCTTGTTCTCGAACTGGACGGTCTTGGTCTGCAACTGCCCGTTCAGTTCGGTGGCCTTCGCCTTCAACTGGTCCCAGAAAGCCATGACATTCCTTCGCTCGCGTTGCCCGGACCGCACTCGCCGTGCGGTCGCCACCATTGTGCCCGTCGGTCGACCGGTTAGCCGGAATCAGTCACGACGATCTCGGGCGAGCACTCAGTGAACTCTGGCGGCGACTTCGGCCCCCAGGCTGGTCGTCGGCAGTAGGATCGGCGCGTGAACCTCGAGGAGTACGTGTCCAAGGACGCAACCGAACTCGCATCCTTGGTGGCGGGCGGCGAGGTCACCGCACCGCAATTGCTGGAACTCGCTCGCCGACGCGCCTACGACGTCGACGGCAAGCTCAACTCGATCGTGGCTCGAACCGATTCCGCAGCAGACGACGCGGCGCAGACCCTCGGCCGCGGACCGTTCGCGGGTGTTCCGTTTCTACTGAAGGACCTGGCACAGGAATACAAGGGATACCCGACGTCCTACGGGTCGCGTTCACTTGCCGACGACATCGCGACCGAGAACTCGTTGATCACTCAGCGATTCCTCGACGCAGGTCTTGTCGTCTTCGGTAAGACCAACACACCGGAACTCGGCGCCAAGGGCGTCACGGAATCGGACTACTGGGGTCCGGCTCGCAATCCGTGGAACCTGCACCGAACACCCGGCGGTTCGTCGGGTGGTTCGGGTGCCGCCGTAGCCGCCGGGATCGTTCCAGCGGCCGGCGCGAACGACGGCGGCGGTTCCATACGAATACCGGCCGCATGCAACGGTCTCGTCGGACTCAAGTTGAGTCGGGGGTTGTCGCCGTACGGACCACAGACCGGCGAAATCATGTTCGGGATGGTCAGTCAGGGCGTCGTCAGCCGGACGGTCCGCGATAGTGCGGCCCTCTACGACGCCATCGTCGGGCCGGACCCGAGCGCCGGCTACCTCGCGCAGTTTCCTACGGAGCGATTCGTCGACGCGATAAGAACCCGCCCGACCGGACTTCGAATCGGATGGTCCACGTCGTCGACCGTGAATCCGTCGCCGCATCCGGAGGCTGTGGCGGCCGTGGAACACGCGGCCGCGCTGCTGGAAGAACTCGGCCACCATGTCGAAGAGGTTCCTCAGCCGTACGACGACTGGGCACTGTCACGTGACTTTCTGACGATCTGGTTCGCGCAGGTGTACGCGCAGGTAGCCGAGATCAAGGCCAGGACCGGTGCCAAGAATTCCGATTTCGAGGCGGACACGCTCGCCGTGGCCGAGTACGGTCGCCACACCGGATTCGTGGCCCCGGTAGCAGCGCTCGAGAACACGAAGGTCTACACGCAGTCGCTCGCAGCGTTCCATCGAAAGTTCGATTTTCTTCTCACCCCGACCTTGGCTACTCCCCCGCTTCGCATCGGTGCTGCCTCGACTCCGCCGATGATGCAGCGCGCGGCGCGAGCGGCAGGTGTTCTTCGCGCTGGACGGATCATGGATCTGACAGGGATTCTCGACGATGTCGTCCAGAACAACCTCGGGTGGGTGCCGTACACCCAGCTCGCGAACGTCACCGGCCGACCGGCAATCAGTGTCCCGGTCCACTGGACCTCGGACGGTTTACCACTCGGCGTTCAATTCGTCGGACACCTCGGCTCCGACGGCGCTCTTCTTCGGCTTGCCGCGCAAATCGAAGAGGCTGCTCCGTGGATTCACCGCTTTCCTGCAACTGCCACCCCTGTCTGAGGAACGCGCCCGTTTGACGGCTGCGGGCAGCGGTTATCTCGTGTCGGACAGCGATGCACGCTGCCGGACACGAGACGAGGAGAAGACATGGCGGCCGACAAGTCCAGTAGCTCTCAGCCTCAGCTGAAGGACGAGGACCTCTACGAGAAGCTGCGCGAGGAGGGCAATTCCAAGGAGAAGGCAGCGCGGATCTCCAATGCCGCCGCCAACCAGGGTCGTTCCACGATCGGCGCGAAGGGTGGCGAATCGGGCTCGTACGAGGACTGGACCGTCGACGAGCTGAAGTCACGCGCCAAGGAACTGGGTATCGAGGGTTACTCCGACCTGAGGAAAGCAGAGCTGATCGACACGCTCAGGGAACACTGACCCCCGGACATCGGCCCGGCGGACCGGCCTCAATTCCGGAGATACGCCAGGATGTCCGGGGTAACCGCATCGGTGATGTCCTGGTACGCGTCGTGCTTGGTCAAGAACTTGGCCACCAGCGGGCACACCGGAACGATGCGACGTCCGCGCGCACGGACGTCGTCGAGGGCAGCAGTCACCAGAACCGAGCTCAGACCATGTCCGGCGTAGGCGTCGTCGATTTCGGTGTGAAAGAAAATCCGTTGCTCGCCGCGGTCACGAAACTCGGTGAATCCGATGACGTGTCCGTCGAGTACGAGCGTGTAACGCCGCCCGTCCGTGTCCTCCGAGACGACCACACGATCGCGGATGTCGTGCTGCTCGTTGCTCATCATTTCCCTTTCGGCGACGTCGTGTCGGAGTGCGGACGAACCTGATGCCGACTCACGATGGAGATTCGATTGAACGCATTCATGGCTATCGCGACCCAGCTGACGGCAGCCACCTCGACCTCGGTCAGGACACTGCTCGCTGCAGCGTAATCGCGGTCCTGGTCGACGGAACCAGGAAGCCGAGTCACGGACTCGACCAAGGTGAGCGCTGCGCGCTCCTTGTCGCTGAACAGTGATGTCTCGCTCCACGCCGGTAGAACCGCGAGCCGCTGAGCACTTTCGCCTGCCTCCAGCGCGGCGGTCGAATGAACGTCGAGACAGTAGGCGCACCCGTTGATCTGAGACACGCGAACGTTCAGCAACTCGACGAACCGTCGATCCATCCCCGCGGTGCCGGTCGCGGTGCGAACAGCTTTGGCCACTGCCAGCTGAGCTTTGAACACGTCTGGATTCGCTTTGTCCAGCAAGACCCGGCGCGGAGTGACTTCGGACAACGGAGGCCTTTCGACGATGCGGTGGACGTTCGCGAACAACGATAACCCATGTAGTTGACGTCGCAACTATATGGTCACGAACCGTCGGGTGCCGTCGGTCAGCGCAGCCGTTCGGCATCCCTAGCGAGGGCAACGAGATCTCCGCACAACCGCGCGAGCTCGTCCGCACCCGCACCCTCGGCCACAGCCGTCGCAACATCCTCCGCTGCGCACCGGACCTCGAAGTTGCGGTCGATCAGTGCGGATGCCTCGTCCGCACTCAGCACCACGGCGTCCTCGGGAATCGACGTGCCCTTGACCGCCGACCTGTGTTCGTAAGCACGCTGCCGACACGACTGCCTGCAGTACCGCCTGCGCCGTCCCATGCCACCGTCGGCGACGTCCCGGCCACACCAAGCGCAAGCGTGCACGCGACGCGACTTCACCGACATGCCGACGAGCCTACGACGGTGTGGCGGTAGAATGGCGCAAACGTGTCTGCGGGTCGGCTCGTGTCGTGCGAACGTCGAGCCCGTGGCCGGGAACGATTCGCCGCGCCGGCGCGTTGTACATCCGTGAGTCGAATGCAGTGCGCGCTGCGGACGAGCACGCACTATCGAGGGAGAGGACGCCACAATGGCAGATCGAGTACTACGAGGTAGCCGACTCGGCGCCGTGAGCTACGAGACCGACCGCGACCACGACCTTGCGCCACGCCGCGTTGCGCGTTACCGCTGCGACAACGGTGAGGAGTTCGATGTCCCGTTCGCGGACGACGCCGAAATCCCCGGAACGTGGCAGTGCCGTAACGGTTTGGAAGGCTCACTCATCGAGGGCACCGCTCCCGAGGCCAAGAAGGTCAAGCCGCCCCGTACCCACTGGGACATGCTTCTCGAGCGTCGGTCGGTCGAAGAACTGGAAGAGTTGCTCAAGGAGCGCATGGACCTGTTGAAGGTCAAGCGCCGCGGCGCCTGATCCACGCACACGGTCCCGACAAACCGCACCTGCCGAATGCAAAACATTCGGCAGGTGCGGTTTTTTTGCTTTTGCTCGGAACGAAAGTCTGTTTATATCCCCCAGGGTCTGCAATAGAGCAACATTCGTCACCTCGGAAGTGAATTCAGGCAGACAAGATGCCATTATTGTTGACACGATTCGTTCGGTCTTTCGCAGGTAACGGACCCGCGGGACGATGCGATCAACAATCGAGCGAATACACGAAACAGTCGCAGTTCCGGACTGCTGAACGAGGGGGCAACTACACGTGACCGACGAGCCCGGCAGTCAACTCGAATCGCTACGCGGTGAGCTCGATGCTCTCGACGCTCGTATTCTCGAGTCCATTCAGCACCGCATCGAAATCTGCTCGCGGGTTGCGTTGGTCAAGCGTGAGTTCGACATTCCGATGATGCAGCCCGGTCGTGTCGGGGTAG
Source organism: Rhodococcus sp. RS1C4 (assembly GCF_002258225.1). Lineage (NCBI taxonomy): Bacteria > Bacillati > Actinomycetota > Actinomycetes > Mycobacteriales > Nocardiaceae > Rhodococcus > Rhodococcus sp. RS1C4. The sequence continues at coordinate 17,110 of NZ_NOXZ01000043.1, forward strand.
TGCAGGACCGCGCACGCGCATTCGCCCGAGAGCACGGGTTGTCGGAAGATTTCCTGACCTCCGTCTACGATCTCCTGATCGGCGAAGCGTGCCGGGTGGAGGATCTCATCATCGACGACCGCGAGAGCATCGATGCGGATGTGTCCGTCGGCGAACGTGGCCGGTGATGACACCATGCCCGTGCGAACCCTCCTGATCGACAATTACGATTCGTTCACCTACAACCTCTACAGCTTGCTGTGTGAGGTCAACGGGATCGAACCTGTCGTCGTACGCAACGACGTCGACTGGAATTCCCTGCCGCTCGGCGATTTCGACAACGTCGTCGTCTCCCCCGGACCCGGCCGTCCGAGTACACCCCACGACCTCGGCATCAGCGCGCGAGCGATCACCGAACTCGATCTACCTATTCTGGGTGTGTGTCTCGGTCACCAGGCGTTGTGTCATCTTCTCGGCGGCGAGGTCGACCTGGCGCCGACACCCATGCACGGCAGGCTCTCCGACATCACCCACGACGGAAGCGGTCTGTTCGCCGGTATCCCGTCGCCGTACTCGGTCGTGCGTTATCACTCCTTGACGGCCACCTCCCTGCCCGACGAGCTCGAGGCGTGCGCGTGGACCGACGATGGCCTGGTCATGGCCGTCCGTCACACGTCCCGTCCCATGTGGGGCGTGCAGTTCCATCCGGAGTCGATCAGCACCGAGTACGGACGCGAACTACTGTCCAACTTCCGCGACCTCACTCGCGAGACCATGCACGCTCCCGCTGCTCCCCCACGGTCTCGATACTCGATCGAAAGCCGCTGCATCGAAGGAGCTTTCGACACACGGCGTGTCTTCGAGCTTCTGTACGCGACCGGCCCCAACGCGTTCTGGCTGGACGGAAGTTCTGCAGTCGAGCCGGATTCACGGTTCACCATCATGGGTGACTGCTCGGGCCCCCTCGCGGAATACCTCACGTACCGCGTGGCCGAGCGTCGGGTGGACGTACACCGGCCCGATGGGTCGACGGAGTCGTTCGAGTCGACCTTCTTCGACTACCTGAACGGCCAGTTGAAACAGCGTGCCGTACCTGCTCTCCACGACCTGCCCTTCGCGTTCGGTCTGGGGTACATCGGCTATCTCGGGTACGAGTTGAAAGCCGACGTCGGCGGTCAACTGGTACACACCTCCGCAACACCGGATGCATCGATGGTCTTCGCAGATCGCGCGCTGGTGTTCGACCACGAGGCCGGCAACTGTCACGCACTGGCACTCGTGACCGAGTACGGCGACGCGACGACGTCTGCCTGGTTCCAGACCGTCGCCGACGCCTTGGGTTCGCTCGGTGAGGAGATCGAGAGCGCCGAACCCGAGCCTGTTCCGTTGCTTGCACCGGAATTCGAGACGGCACTTCACCTTCGGCACGACAGGGAGAAGTACCTCGGGCTCATCGAGCAGTGTCTTGCGGACATCACGTCCGGTGAGACCTACGAGGTGTGCCTGACGAACGTCGCGACTCTTCCTGGTCCCATCGATGCCCTGGAAACGTACACGTATCTGCGAGAGATCAATCCGACTCCGTACAGCGCGTTCCTCGGTTTCGACGATCTGTCGGTCGCGAGTGCCTCTCCCGAGCGGTTCCTGCGAATCGACGCCGACCGCGTGGTCGAGTCCAAGCCCATCAAGGGAACCCGCCCGCGAGGCAGCACTCCCGAACAGGACGAGCTTCTCCGGACCGACCTGGTCGGCAACGAGAAGGACAAGGCCGAGAACCTGATGATCGTCGACCTGGTTCGTAACGACCTGGCGCAGGTCTGCGTGCCGGGTTCGGTCCACGTGCCCAAGCTGTTCGACGTCGAGACCTACGCCCCGGTACATCAACTGGTCTCGACCGTGCGTGGACGGCTACGCGACGACGCATCCGCGGTGGACTGCATCAGCGCTGCTTTCCCGGGTGGCTCGATGACGGGTGCACCCAAGATTCGGACCATGGCGATCATCGACAAGCTCGAAGACGGGCCACGCGGAGTTTATTCCGGTGCGATCGGCTATTTCTCGTTGACCGGTTCGGCCGACTTCTCGATTGTCATCAGGACGATCGTCTCCACCGAACACGAGGTGACGTTCGGTGTCGGCGGCGCAATAGTCGCCCTGTCGGATCCGGAAGAGGAATTCCAGGAGACGATGGTCAAGGCGGTGTCGATGCGTCGCGCGCTCGCGCACGGCACGAAAAAGGAGGACCGTTCCGGCGAGTGACGCCGGCCCGGTCCTCCCACGGAGATCCGATGCCCGGCCGACCATGTCGGCCCAAGGAAACTACGGTGTCGTGAAGTACTCGAACACCGCGGGCTGCACATTCGGGTTTGCGTTGACGGTGCCGATGATGGTTCCGGCAACGACGCCGATGGCGGTACCGATGATGCACCCGGCAATGAAGTTCGGGAAGATCGACACGCAACCGATTGCAAAGCCGAGGCCGGCGCCGACTGCGGTTCCGACTGCTCCGCCGCCGGTGTATCCGATCACGATCTGATTGATCATGTTGTCGAACGCGGCTTGCTTGCTGACCGGTCCTGCTGCGTCGTTGATCAACGACGCCGGCTGCGGGGTCAGAAGCAATTGCCTGTCCCCCACCACTGCTGGGGCGATCGAATAGGTCGCGCCGTTCACGGAGTACGTCAGCGGCAGACTCGCGAGAACCGTCCCGGAGTTACCCACGACGTCCACCGAATTGTCACTGCTGTCGATACGGAAAGCGCCTGCGTCGAGGATTGTGCTGACGGATCCATCCGTCGTGACGGACGTTTCGTAGCCCACGGATTCGGTGGGGTCCGCATTCGCGGTGCCACCGCCGACAGCGATTGCCACCGACGCAACCGCGAGAACGGTCGCCGCCGTCGTCGCAACTGATTTCCTTCGTTTCACAGGTATCCCCAGACCGTAGTCGAACCACTGTTACCGGACGCCCAATAGTATTCCTCGGTCGTCCATTTCAGAAGAGAAAAGCACTCTATTTCGCCAGATAATTCTCCAGAACATTGCCGACTTCGGAAAGAACTTCGGGTTCGATCATTTGATTGTGAGCACAATCGATCGTCCTGATTTCAAGTTCTCCTTCGATGAATGCATTCCATACCGCTGGATCGCGGTCGACCCCGTCACCCGACCCGCGACCTGCCGCGAAGAACAAGACATTCCCGTCGAAGACGTCGGGCACGAAACGACTCATGATCGACGTCGAATTGGCAAAACCGTCGTTGATGCGCTCGAGGTGCTCCGGGGTCAGACCGGTGTCCTGTCCGAACGACGCCGACAACAATTCGACAGCGCCCTCGTAGGTCAGCGGCCCATCCGACGCGACGGTCGGCAGGTCGAGTCCGAGCCCCTCGAGTAGTTCCTCGACGCTGAGCTTCCCCTGAGGAGTGTCGTCACCGGACTCGACGTAGCTGTCCATGATGGTCAACGAATCGACATCCGCTCCGCCCCGCCGGAGCTCGACCGCCACCGCATGGGCGACAGCACCGCCGAGAGACCAACCGAGCAGGTTGTACGGACCGGCGGGACGGACCCGACGGATCTCCTGCGCGTACCGAGCTGCCAGCGCCTGGATCGAATCGAACGACCCTCCCTCGGTGATACTCGGCAGCTGCAGGCCGTACACCGGTCGATCGTCGGCGAGGTGCCGGACGATTCCCGAATACCCCCACGACAACCCGATTCCGGGATGGATGCAGAACAGCGGGTCTCCGCTGCCTTCTGCGCGGAGAGGTACGACCACACCGAATGCGCTGTTCAAGCCCGCCCCAGCCGTGTCCTCGCTGCTGTCCACCCGCGCCGCAAGTCCGGCCGGCGTCGGATCGAGGAACAGTGCCTGCAGCGGAACCCTCACACCGGTCGCAGATTCCAACGCCGGTACCACTCGGGTTGCGACGAGTGACGTACCGCCGAGGTCGAAGAAGTTGTCGTCGACTCCGACGCGCTCGACACCGAGGACGTCGGCGAACACATCCACGACCGCCTGTTCGGTTGCGGTCGACGGCGCGCGGTACGGCACGGTGGACGCCGTCAGCTCCGGCACCGGCAACGCACGGCGGTCGAGCTTGCCGACGGGCGTCAGCGGAATCTCGTCGAGGAAGACGATTGCCGTCGGAACCATGTGTCGGGGAAGAACCGTCGCCACGTGTTCGGTGACCTCGACGGACCCGACCTCGACCCCGGAGATCGTTCGAACGTACGACACGAGCACCGTGTCGCCCGACGGCGCGGTGTGCCCGATCGTCGCAGCGAAGTTCAGCGCAGGGTGGTCGGTGAGCACCGAGTCGATCTCACCCAGTTCGATCCGGAAGCCACGGACCTTGACCTGGAAGTCACTGCGACCGACGAACTCGATCTTCAGTTCACCCGATTCGTCTCCGTGCGCCGAGCTCACCCACCGCACGACATCGCCGGTCCGGTACATGCGTTCGCCCGCTTCGCCGTACGGGTCGGCAACGAACCGTTCCGCCGTCAAGGCGAACCTCTCCACGTAACCGCGGGCCGTTCCCGGTCCGGCGATGTACAACTCACCCGCGACGCCCGCCGGCACCGGCCGAAGTCTGGCGTCGAGCACGAGGAAGCGGAACCCGATCGCCGGGCTGCCCACGTCGATCGTCCGTCCCGGTACGAGCGGGCCGCCGACGCTGGCCTGGATCGTCGTTTCCGTCGGTCCGTAGCCGTTGAACATCATTCGGCCCGGTGCCCACCGTGCCACCAGTTCCGGAGTGCACGCTTCGCCACCGACCGCCAGGACGCCGACATCGCCGAGGCGCGTGGGGTCGATCGACGCGAGCGCAGCCGGCGTGAGGAAGGCGTGCGTCACCCGCGAGCGCTCCAGCAGATCGGCCAGGTCGTCGCCGCCGAAGACACCGGGAGGAACGATCACCATGGTGGCGCCCACGCCGAACGCCATCGTCAACTCGTAGATCGATGCGTCGAAACTCGGGGACGCGATGTGCGAGATCCTGGAGTGCTGCGTCGGGTGGAAACGCAACGTGACCTCGTCCTCGAGGTTCGCCAGGCCTCGGTGCCGCACCGCGACGCCCTTCGGTCGACCGGTCGATCCCGACGTGTAGATCAGGTATGCGGGGTTGTCGAGGTGAAGCGGAGTGACCCTGTCCGCGTCGGTCACCGGCGAGGTCGGGTACCGCTTGATGTCGGCGGCGAAATCCTCGTCGTCCACCACGAGCCAGGTGATGCTGTCCGGCAGGGAATCTCGGTGGTCTCCTACGGTCAGTCCGATCGGCGCACGGGAATCGTCGAGCATGTGCGCGATGCGATCCGACGGGTAGTTCGGGTCGACGGGAAGGAACGCGGCACCCGTCTTCGCGACGGACCAGATGGACAGAATGGACTCGATCGACCTCGGCAGAGCCAGCGCAACGAACGTCTCCGGCCCGACACCGAAATCGATGAGCATCCGCGCGATACGGGTCGACCACTCGTCCAACTGGCGGTAGGACAATTCGACGTCGCCGTACTCGACGGCGATACCGTCCGGGTTCGCGGCGGCAGCGTCGGCGAGAATCATCGGCCACGTCCGGAACGGACCGCCCGCCTCGCCCCTGGCCGGCGCGAGGGCCGGATGCTCGTGTTCGCCGAGCACGTCGGCATCCCCGATCGGTGCGGACGGTGCCGACACGGCAGCGCGCAGGATACGAACGAATCTGTCCGCGAACGTCTGAACTGTCGCAGCGTCGAACAGCGACGTCGCGAAGTCGAATGCACCGTCGATACCGGCGGGTTCGCCGGCGTCGACGAACGTCTCCGCCAGCAGCAACTGAAGGTCCTGCTTGGCAACCGGCACATCGAAATCGACGCCTTCGACGGTCAGCTCCGGTAGGTCCAACCGTGCAGCTGTGTTGTTCTGGAACGACAGCGCAACCTGCGACAGCGGAGCGTACGACGTGGACCGAGTCGGGTTGAGGACTTCCACGACACGCTCGAACGGAATCTCCGTGTGGCCGAACGCTTCGAGGTCCGACTCGACGACACGGCCGAGCAACGACTCGAAGGACTCCGCACCGTCGACGACCGTGCGCAGGACCAGAGTGTTCACGAACATGCCGACGAGGTCGTCCAGCGCCGCCTCACCGCGACCGGCGACCGGTGTGGTGATCGCGATGTCGTCGATTCCGCTGAGCCTGGCCAGTGTCGCCGCGAACGCACTGTGCACGACCATGAACATGGTCGCACCGCGGTCACGGGAGAACTCCACCACCCGACGATGCAGATCTGCATCGATGTCGAACTTGACGCGCCCACCGCGGAAGTCCTGGTTGGTCGGACGTGGACGGTCGGTGGGCAAGGGCAGCAGATCAGGTGTACCGCGCAGGGCGGTTCGCCAGAATCCGAGTTGCTGTGCGGCGACGCTGTTCTCGTCGTCCTCGGAGCCGAGCAGTTCTCGCTGCCACAGCGTGTAGTCGGCGTACTGCACTTCGAGGGGACTCCACGCCGGTGCCGAACCCGCCGTCCTCGACGAGTACGCGACCATGACGTCGCGTGCGAGCGGTGCCATCGAAGCTCCGTCCGCCGCGATGTGGTGCACGACCACGGCGAGCACATGGGAGTCCTCGCCGGTTCGATAGAGCGCCAGACGAATCGGGATTTCCGTCGTGACGTCGAACCCGCGGCCCGCGAAGCGACCGAGCGCGTCGACCAGTTCGTTGTCACGCACCGATTCGACCGTCACCTCGGGGATGACCTCCGCGGCGGAGTGAATCACCTGTACGGGCGACCGCCCGACGTTCGGGAACGTCGTACGCAGCGACTCGTGCCGCTCGAGTACGTCCGCGACAGCTGCTCCTAGCGCGGACTCGTCCAACGACCCGGTGAGTTTCACGACCAGAGGAACGTTGTATGCGGGCGAGGCCGGATCGAACCGGTTGATGAACCACATGCGCTGCTGGGCCAGCGACAGCGGTACCGCCTCAGGCCGCTCGACGGACCGCAAGACCGGACGTCCGCCGGAATCTCCCGCCGATCCGGCAACGAGGCCGGCGAGTCCCGCCACGGTCGGAGCCTCGAAAATGCTGCGCACGCCGATCCGAGTCCCGAATTCGGCATTGACACGGGCAATCACCCGAGTCGCAGACAGCGAGTCACCACCGCGATCGAAGAAGTTGTCCAGCGCACCCACGCGGTCTGCTCCGAGGATCTCGGCGAACACCTCGGCCACCGATGCCTCGGCGTCCGTCCGAGGTGCGACGAAATCCACACCTTCGGAATCGAACTCGGGCGTCGGCAGCGCGCGCCGATCCAGCTTGCCGACCGGAGTCAGCGGGATGTCGTCGAGCTGAACGAACGCAGACGGCACCATGTGCCCCGGTAGCCGCTCGGACGCGTGCGCCGTCAGCTCACCGTGATCGAGCGTCGAACCCGATGTCGACGCACGGACGTACGCAACCAGAACGGTGGCACCGGACGGTGATTCGGCGCCGATCGTCGCAACGAAATCGACAGCCGGATGCGTGGCGAGCACCGCGTCGATCTCACCGAGCTCGATGCGGAAGCCGCGCACCTTGACCTGGAAGTCACTCCGCCCGACATACTCGATCGTGTAACTCCCGCCGGCTCCACTCGAGTCCATGGTCGTTCCGCCGACTGCACTCGAGTCCATGGTCGTTCCGCCGGCTCCACTCCTCCAGCGGACGAGGTCGCCCGTGCGGTACATCCGCTCACCGGGAGCACCGAACGGATCGGCCACGAAACGCTCCGCACTCAGAGCCGGACGGTCGTGGTATCCCCGGGCGAGACCGACGCCGGCCAGATACAGCTCACCTGTCACGCCCACGGGTACCGGTTGCAGCCTGCTGTCGAGCACGACCTCGTGGACGCCTCGGATCGGACCACCGATCGTCAGAGCAGCCGACGCGTCCAGTGGATCACTGATGTTGGACATGATGGTGGCTTCGGTCGGGCCGTACCCGTTGTAGAGCTTGCGTCCCGGGGCCCACTTGGACACCAGTTCTGCCGGTACGGCCTCACCGCCGACGACCACGTGAGCGAACGTCTCCAGGCCACCGGGATCGACCGACGCCAGCGCCGACGGAGTGATGAACGCGTGCGTCACGGCTTCGTCGGACAGGATTCGGTGCAGTTCCTCGCCGCCGTAGACCGTCGGCGGCACGATGACCATCGTTGCTCCGGCACCGAAGGCCAGCAGATATTCGAGCACCGACGCGTCGAAGCTCGGCGACGACACGTGCAGAGTTCTCGACTCGGGCGTGACCGAGTATCGCTCGGCCTGTTCGTGCGCGAAGTTCTCCAGACCGGAGTGCGTCACCACGACGCCCTTGGGCAGACCCGTCGAGCCCGAGGTGTAGATGGCGTAGGCGGTGCTGTCGACCCCGAGGCCGGCGACACGTTCGTGTTCCGCCAGCGGTTCGGCAGGCATGGCCTGCAGCTCGGCGTCGGTCGCTGGATCGTCGAGCACGATCCAGGGCATGCCGTCGGCGACAGTTTTCGGGAGGTCCCCGAGCCTGTCGGCGATCGTCAGTCCGAACTGGGCGCCCGAGTCGGTCACCATGTGTTCGATGCGATCCCGCGGATATCCCGGGTCGACCGGAACGAACGCTGCACCTGTCTTGGCGACGGCCCAGACAGCGACGACCGATTCGATCGAGCGTGGAAGACCGAGCGCGACGAACGACTCGGCGGATACGCCGCGCTGCAGCAGCAGCCGAGCGAGGCGAGTGGAACGGCTGTCCAGTTCGTCGTAGCCGAGCGATTCGGTACCGAACCGCAACGCGACCCGGCCGGCGGACTTCTTCGCTGCGTTCTCGAAGATGTGACCGAGGAGGACGGTGGAACGTCCCCGAGGTCCGTGGACCGGTGCGAGGGCAGCGCGCTCGGACTCGGCCAGCAGGTCGATACGGGCCAGCGGCGTTCTGTCGTTCTCGACGACGGCGTGCAGAACCCGAGAAATACGCGCGATGATCCGCTCGACGTCGTCGGCAGTGAAGAGCTCGGGCAGGTACTTGACCTTCAGGTGCAACCTGTCGTCCACGGACGCGACGAGTGTCAACGGGTAGTGCGCTGCATCCGTACCGAGAACGTCGGCAACCTTCAGCCCGGCGATGTCGGTGTCCTCCGACAGCCCGGCTTTGTCCACCGGGTACGACTCGAAGACCGTCAGGGTGTCGAACGAGACACCGTTTCCGGCGGCCCTCTGGATATCGGTCAAGCCGAGGTAGTGGTGATCGAGCAGGCTCGCTTGTTCCACCTGTACCCGGTCGACGAGATCTCCGACGGCTTCGGCCGGATCGAGCGAGATGCGCACCGGCAGTGTGTTGATGAACAAACCGATCATCGATTCGATACCGGGGATCTCCGGTGGTCGACCCGAGACAGTCGCCCCGAAGACGACATCGTCACGACCGGTCAGTGCCGCCAGTACGACGCCCCATGCGCTCTGCACGATGGTGTTGAGCGTCGCGCCGCGGTGCGCTGCCAGATCCCGCAGGGCAGCGGTGGTCTCCTTCGACAGCGATTGCGTCGATTCGACGGACACGGCCTCGAGCTTCCGCCCGCGATCCGCGTCGGCCAGCAAGGTCGGTTCCTCGACACCGGACAATGCCCGAACCCACTCCGCCTTGGATGCGGCTGCATCCCGGCGCCGCATCCAGCTCAGGTAATCGCGGTACGCGGGAACGCGGGGCAACATCGAATCGTCGCCGGCCGTCGCGTACAACGTCAGCAGTTCCTTGATCAGCAGCGGCGTGGACCAGCCGTCGAGCAGGATGTGGTGGTTGGTGAGCAGCAAGCGCCACTCCCCCGTGCCGTCCGCACCGACGGATTTCGTGATCAGCGTGAACCGAAGCAGCGGAGCGTGATCCAGCGCGAACCTGCGTGCGCGGTCCTGCCGGAGCACCGAGTCGAGCGCTGCGTCGGGATCCGGCGTACCCGACAGGTCCACGTGCGACCACGGCACGTGGATCCCCGTCTGTACAACCTGCACCGAATCACCGTTCGAGTTGTGCACGAACGCTGTTCGCAGGTTCGCATGCCGGTCGAGCAACGTCTGTGCCGCGGCTTTCATACGATCCGCATCCACGACGCCGCGAAGCTCGAGTCCGAGCTGCACCATGTAGGCGTCGACGCCCGTATCGACCTCCAGTGCGACATCCGCGGCGACCTCACCTGCGAGTCTCGCGTGGAACAGGAGCCCGGACTGCAGCGGAGACATCGACCAGACATCGTCGAGATCCGGGAATCGATTTTCCAGAGCGCTGATCGTCGGCTGATCGATGTCGACGAGCTCGAGGTCGGACGGTGTGTACCCGCCGGCTTCGGGCGCGTCGGCGTGAGTGGTCAGTGCTGTCAGTGCCTCCACCCACAGTTCCACCAGGCGATCGACCTCGGGTGCGGTGAGGACGCCGGACGGGAACGCGAACGTCGCGTCCAGTACCGGACCTTGGTCGGTGGTGTTGGTGACCGCGTTGATGTCCAGCAGCGCCGGCACCGGCATGTCGGGATTCTGTGCATCGCCGAGCGTGGTGTCGGACACCGGGATCCAGCCGACGTCGTCCATTCCCTCGGAACTGCCCGTGGCGAATCGACCCAGGTAGTTGAAGCTGACCTGAGGCTTCGGGAATCCGGCCAGCGCGGCCCGGCCTTCGTCGGTGAGGTACCGCGCCATACCGAACCCGATGCCGTGGTCCGGGCTGGCCAGCAACTGTTCCTTGACGGCCTTGATCGCCTCGCCCGCAGCCGACCCTCCGGCAAAGGCGTCGGCGACGTCGATTCCGTTCAGGTCGAGGCGGACCGGGAAGATCGTGGTGAACCATCCCATCGTGCGGCCGAGATCGGCACCGGGTACGACGCCGTCCTCGCGTCCGTGCCCTTCCAGGCTCAACAACGCATCGCTCAGCGGCGTGTCGCCATCGGCGCCGCGTTCGTTGCGCCAGGCGATCAACGCCAGTGCGAGGCCCGCGAGCAGACCGTCGCCGACGCTTCCGTGGAACTTCTCCGGGACTGTGGTGAGCAAGCGCTCGGTGACGGTGACCGGCAACGACGCCCTGATGCGTTCGACCGTAGCGTCGACGTCCACTGTGGGGTCGAGCGCACGAGCTCCGATCAGCGGATCGGGTCCGTCGAGGATCGACGTCCACAACGCGAGTTCGTCGGTGCGCTCGGCGGCGACGTCGACCAGTCCGGTTGCCCAGCGACGCATCGACGTGCCGGTGGGAGCAAGTGCCGGCTGGTCCCCCGCTACTACCTGAGACCACGCCGACGCGAGATCCGGAACCAGAATTCTCCACGAGACACCGTCGATCACCAGGTGGTGTGCGACGACGAGCAAGCGGCCCGCACCGCTGGGAGATTCGAACCAGACCATCTGGATCATGCGGCCGGTCGACGGATCGAGTCGGTCCGCTGCCTGATCCAGTTCCGCAGCAGCCTGTGCCGAGAAGGCGTCGCCGGACACGTCGTCGACCGTCACATGGTGGAGCACCGAGGAGGCCGAGACCGAGCCCACGGCCGCGACCGTCTCGGTCCACACGCCGTTGTCGTCGCGATACAGCTGTGCCCTGAGCATATCGTGGGTATCGAGAATCGCCTGGACCGTGCTCTCGAGAGTCGACCGGTCGATGGACTTCGGCAGCTGCAGAAGTGCAGTCTGGGTGTATCGACCGAACTCCTCGCTCCGCTCGAGCATCCACTGCACGATCGGAGTCAGAGGTAGATCTCCGACGCCTCCTCCTGGCAGTTCCTCCAGCACGACGACGTCGGCGTCGCCGACGAGTGCCACCACCTCGGCGAGACCGGCGACGGTCTTGCGCTCGAACACGTCGCGGGGGGCGATGACGAGACCTGCTGCCTTGGCGCGAGACACGAGCTGAATCGACATGATGCTGTCTCCGCCGAGAGCGAAGAACGAGTCGTCGACGCCGACGGTGTCCAGCCCGAGCACCTCGGCGAACAGCGCGGCCAGGCTGTGTTCGATCTCGGACGCGGGTGCCCGGCTCTGAGTGACCCGAGACGAGAAGTCCGGCGCGGGTAGCGCTTTGCGGTCGAGCTTTCCGTTCGCGGTCAGCGGGAGCTCCGCCAGCACGACGAGTGCCGCAGGCACCATGTACGACGTCAACGACGAGGCGACGTCGTCGAGAACACCTGCGACGTCGAGCGTGCGCCCGGCCTCGGGTACGACGTATCCGACCAGTCGATCACCGGCCCCGTCGTCGCGCACCGAGACCACGGACTGCGCAACTCCGTCGACTCCGAGCAGAGCCGATTCGATCTCGCCGAGCTCGATACGGAACCCGTGCAGTTGGACCTGCATGTCACTACGACCGAGGTATTCGAGCCGACCTTCGCGGTTCCATCGAGCGGTGTCGCCCGTTCGGTACATCCGTGCGCCGTCGGTGTCGTCCGGGTCGGCGACGAAACGCGTTGCCGACAGTCCGGCGCGTCCGAGGTATCCCCGGGACAGCTGGCCACCCGAGACGTACATCTCGCCGGTCACTCCAGGCGGAACGAGCCGCAACCTGTTGTCGCGGACCGACACCGAGAGCCCGGGGATCGCCTGGCCGATGACGCTCGCCGACGCCGAGGCAGCGAACTGCTCGGTCAGCGCAAGGTGGCTCACGTGCACGGTGGTCTCGGTGATTCCGTACATGTTCACCAACGTCGGAGCGTTCTCCGGGTGGCGTGCGTACCACCGGCCGAGCTGACCGAGGTCGAGCGCTTCACCGCCGAAGACGATGTACCGCAACGCAAGTCCTGCGGAATCTGCAGGCGCGACACGGTCTGCCTCGGCGAACTGGTAGAACGCCGTCGGGGTCTGATTCAGAACCGTGACCTGTTCGGCAACGAGCAACTCTCGGAACAACTCCGGCGACCGAGCGGTGTAGTAGTCGACGACCACGAGGGTGCCGCCGTAGAGCAGTGGCCCCCACAGCTCCCACACCGAGAAGTCGAAGGCGTAGGAGTGGAACATCGTCCACACATCGGTCTCGTCGAACTCGAACAAGTCGACGGTGTTCTCGAACAGCGTGGCCACCGTGGAGTGCGCAACCTGCACGCCCTTGGGACGGCCCGTACTGCCCGAGGTGTAGATGACGTAGGCGATCGACTCCGCGTCGACGAGTCCGCCGACTTCGTCCGGCGTCAGCGGACCCGAGTCGAGACCGTCGAGCACCTCGACCACGGACGGATCGTCGAGCAGAACGGTCGTCAGTTCGTCGGTCGGCACTGCCGTGACATCGGCGATCGTGGACACCACACAGACCGGCCGAGCGTCCTCGAGCATGAACGCCAACCGGTCGGCCGGATAGGTCACGTCCACCGGCAGGTAACCGCCGCCTGCCTTGAGGACCGCGAGCAGGACGACGACCAGTTCGGCGTTGCGCGGCATCGCCACCGCGACCAGGGTTTCCGGACCGACTCCTCGCGACACGAGGTGACGGGCAAGCTGATTGGACCGCCCGTCCAGCTCGGCGTAGGTGTAGCGGCGACTGCCGAACACCACCGCAGTGTTATCCGGGAACCGTGCAGCCGACGCTTCGAAACGCTGCGCCAGAGTGTCGTTCGACGGAGTCGATCCCTCGTGATTCCAGTCCACCGTGAGCGCGTGAACTTCGTCGTCCGTCAGTATGTCGACATCGCCGATGGCGCGGTCGGGGGCAGCAGTCACGCCGTCGACGAGCATCGAGAACCGTCGGACGAACTCCCGAACCGTCGACTCCTCGAACAGATCGGTGGCGTACGTGAACGCCATGTCGATGCCGGAGGGAACGCCGTCGTCGTCGAAGTTCTCGGACACGGTCAACTGCAGATCGAACTTCGCGATGCCTGCATCGATGTCGACTCCGTCGACGACGAGATCGGGTAGCTCGAGGTGCGCCCGCTCATTGTTCTGGAACTCCAACAACACCTGGAACAACGGAGAATGATCCGTCGACCGCGACGGCGCGAACTCGTCCACCAACCGCTCGAACGGCACATCGGTGTTGTCGAACGCAGCCAGATCTGCCGCCCGCGTCGCCGCCAACAACTCCACGAACGACAGGTGCGCCGACACCTCCGTCCGCAACACCAACGTCCCCACGAACATACCGACCAACGCATCCAACCCGGCCTCACCACGACCCGCGATCGGCGTACCCACCACGATGTCCTCGGTACCACTCAACCTGGCCAACAGAGCGGACCAGACTGCGTGGACGGTCATGAACATCGTTGCCCCACTGCGCCGGCTGATCTCGGTCAGCGCGGCGTGGGTGTCGGACGAGAGATGGAACGGTACCGAGGCACCGCGAAGCGACTGCTGGTTCGGCCGTGGCCTGTCGATCGGCAGCGGCAGAACCTCGGGTACGTCCGCCAGCGTGCGCGCCCAGAAGGCCAGTTGGCGTGCGGCCAGTGACGCCGAGTCGGACTCGTCACCCAGAAGAGCCTGTTGCCACAGTGCGTAATCGGCGTACTGCACCGCGAGAGGTTCGCGGACAGGGGCAGAACCTGCCACCCGCGCCGAGTACGCGATCATCACATCCGAGGCGAGCGGCGCCATGGAGGCACCGTCGGCCGCGATGTGATGCACGACGATGGCCAACACATGCTGGTCTTCACGACCGTCGAGCCGGTACAGCGAGGCACGGAACGGCATGTCGGTCGTGACGTCGAACCCGTGGGATGCATCCGCCATGATCCGTGCCGTCAGATCGCCCGCGTCCACGTCGACGACATCGAGGACATCGAGGACGAAACGGTCGTCGGGGACCGAGTGGATGTGCTGCCTCGGCCGCTCACCCGCCATCGGGAACGTCGTACGCAGACTCTCGTGCCGCGCAACCACATCCGAGACCGCTGCCCCGAGCGCTTCGACATCGAGATGTCCGGTCAAGCGCACCGCGAGTGGGATGTTGTAGGCAGCCGACTTCGTGTCGAACTGGTTGATGAACCACATCCGCTGCTGTGCTTGCGACAACGGCACGATCTCCGGGCGCACCGCAGGCACCAACGGGGGTCGATCCGCGGCGGATTCGTCGGACTGCGCTCGCAGCGACAACGTTGCGACGGTGGGTGATTCGAAGAGCGCACGCACAGTCACCGAACTGCCCAGGGCAGAGTTCACCCGCGAAGTGACCCTGGTGGCACTGAGCGAGTCACCACCGAGATCGAAGAAGTTGTCGTCGACACCGACGGAGTCCAGCCCGAGAACCTCGGCGAACACGTCCGCTATCGCTCGCTCGGTATCCGTCGTCGGATCGCGATGCTCTGCCCCACGCGACAGGTCGGGGACGGGTAGCGCGCGTCGGTCCAACTTGCCCGCCGGAGTCAACGGAATCGACTCCAACACAACGAACGCCGACGGAACCATATGCGACGGCAACACACCCGCCACGAACTCCCGCAAACCCTCCACATCCACAACTGCACCCACCACCGGCAACACATACGACACCAACACCGTCGCACCCGACGGACCATCCACACCCACCGTCGTCACGAAATCCACATCACCATGACCCACCACCACCGAATCGATCTCACCCAACTCGATCCGGAAACCACGCACCTTCACCTGAAAATCACTACGACCCACATACTCCAACACACCCGAACCGGACCACCGCACCACATCACCCGTGCGATACATCCGCACACCACCACCGAACGGCGCCGCAACGAACCGCTCCGCCGTCAACGAAAAACGATCATGATAACCACGAGCCACACCAGGACCCGACAAATACAACTCACCCACCACACCCACCGGAACAGGCCGCAGCATGGAGTCGAGAACGACAACCGAGAATCCGCGCACCGGTGAGCCGATATCGATGGGTGCACCTGGACGCATGGGTGTACCGAGCGACGCGAACACGGTCGCTTCCGTCGGTCCGTAGGCATTGAACAGATCGCGGCCCGGGGCCCACCGTTCCACCAACTCGGAACCGGCGGCGTCGCCGCCCGTCACCACGACCTGCAGATCGTCCAGACCCGATGGATCAACCGACGCCAACGCAGCAGGAGTCACGAACGCATGGGTCACCGATTTCTCGGCCAGCACCGCTGCGAGCTCGACGCCGCCGTAGACGTCGGTCGGCGCGATGACCATGGTTGCGCCGCCACAGAACGCCAACACCATCTCGAGCACCGACGCATCGAAGCTCGTCGACGCGAAGGCGAGCACACGCGAGTCGGTGGTGACCCGGAAGCGGGTCCGCTCCTCCTCGGCGAGATCGGCGATACCGCGGTGCGTGACCACCACGCCCTTCGGCACACCTGTCGATCCCGAGGTGTAGATCAGATACGCCGCATCGTCCAGCGACGGAACTGCCCGGCTGTCCGGCCGTCGACCGTCGACTGCCACAGAAGTCGACTCGGATGCAGACCAGTCGATCTCGTCGAGGACGATCCAGTCGACCTCCCGCCCCGCTTCGGTCAGCACGTCGGTGTACCGAGCCACCGAGATACCCACCGGTGCCGAGGAGTCGGTCAACATGTGTTCGATGCGATCCTGCGGATACGACGGATCGACGGGGAGAAACGCTCCACCGGCCTTCGCCACAGCCCATACCGAGACGACGTACTCGATGGAACGCTGCAGTCCCACCGCCACATAGGTGCCCGGGCGGACACCGCGCGAGCGCAGCACGTCGGCAACTCGCGAGGATCGCGCGTCCAGTTCCTGATACGTCACGGATTCGTTGCCCGCGACCACGGCGATCGCGTCGACACCGCCGGTGCCGACGGCTGTGTTCACGGCGTCGGCGAAGACGTCGGACAACAGTCGTCCGGCAACGGATTGCGCGCCGTGTACCGGGATCAAAAGGTCACGCTCGGACTCGGACAACAGTTGCAGCTGCCCGACAGGTAGTTCCGGCTGGGTCGCGAACGCGTCCAGGACGGCCACGATCCTGCCGAGAATGGTCTCCACGGCATCCTGCTCGAACACCTCGGGCAGGTACTTCGCTTCGACGTGCAGTCGATCGTCGGCCATCGCGACCAACGTGAGCGGATACTGCGCGGTGTCGCTGCCGTCGACGATTCCCGACACACGCAGCCCTGCGATGTCGGTCTCGTCGGACAGTCCACCGCGGTCGACGGGGTACGACTCGAACACCGTCAGTGTGTCGAAGGCGACCACTGGACCGACGGCCCGCTGGATCTCGGTGAGACCGAGGTAGTGGTGGTCGAGCAGACCTGCCTGCTCGTTCTGCAGACGGATGACGAACTCGCTCAACGACTCCCGCGGATCGAGCGTCACTCGAACCGGGAGAGTGTTGATGAACAGGCCGATCATCGATTCGATGTCGTTGATCTCCGGCGGCCGCCCGGACACGGTCGCGCCGAACAGGACGTCGGTGCGTCCGGTCAGCGTCGCGAGCACTGTGCCCCACGCTGCCTGTACCAGGGTGTTGATCGTGACACCACGGTCCCGAGCGAACACGCGGAGCGCAGTGGTGTCCGCCGCGTCGAACGACGTCAGCGCACGACCGGCTCGGGTCGATTCCTGTCGCCGGCTCTCGACCGGGGTCAGGAGAGTCGGCTCGGACAGTCCCTCGAGCGCCGAGATCCAGGCCTGACGACCGGCTTCGCCGTCGCGCCTGTTCATCCACGCCAGATAATCGCGGTAAGCGGGCACCCGAGGGAGCACCGCGTCGTCGCCGTCCGTCGCGTACAGAGTCAGCAGCTCGCGGATGACGAGCGGCGTCGACCAACCGTCGATCAGGATGTGGTGGTTGGTCAGCACGAGTCGCCACTGTCCTTCGGCGACCTGGACGAACGTGAACCGCAGCAGCGGTGCGTCGGCCATGTTGAATCGGGTTGCGCGGTCGGCGGCGAGGATGCGATCGAGCTCGGCGTCCTTGCCCTCTGCTGGCACGTCCCGCAGGTCGATGTCCGACCACGGAACGTCGACGCTTCGCTGAACGACCTGCAGGGCGTTGCCGTCGAGGTCGTGAACGAAGGCCGACCTGAGGTTGGCATGGCGATCGAGCACAACCTGAGCGGACCGATGCAACCGGTCCGCATCGACCGAGCCGCCGAGTTCGATGACGAGTTGGACGATGTAGGCGTCGACCGTCTGATCGGACAGCTCGGCATGGAAGAGCATGCCCGATTGCAACGGAGACATCGACCAGATGTCGGTCAACGTCGGATACCGCTTCTCGATGTCGACGATCGAACTCTGCGGCAGCGCAACGAGATCGAGGTCCGACGGGGTGAACCCACCAGCGCCTGCACTGCGCGCGTGCCGGGCGATGCTCGTCAGAGCGTTCACCCACAGGGTCGTCAACTGTTCGACGTCGTCTCGTTCGAGCACTCCCGACGGGTACGCGAACGTGGCGCGGAGGGCGTCACCGCGCTCTCCGCTGGTGGTGACTGCGTTGATGTCCAAGGCGGCCGAGACCGGTAGATCCTGGTTCTGGACATCGCCGATTCTGTCGTCCTCGACCGGGAGCCAGCCCACGCCGCGAAGATTCTCGGGAATTCCCGCGCCGTACCGTCCGAGATAGTTGAAGCTGATCTGCGGCGACGTCAAGGGTGCCAGTACGTTTCGCGACTCGTCGTCCAGGTAGCGGAGCATACCGAAGCCGATGCCGTGGTCCGGAATTCCGAGAAGTCGTTCCTTCACGGATTTGATCAACGCGCCGGCCGACGAACCGCCGCTCATCGCGTCGTCGACATCGATGCCGCGCAGATCGATTCGAACCGGATAGATGGTGGTGAACCATCCGACGGTACGAGACAGGTCCGCGCCGGGGACGATGTGGTCCTCGCGTCCGTGGGCCTCGAGCGAGACGAGCGAATCCTGGGTCTCGATACCTCGTGCACGTCGCCACGCGCCGACGGCCAGCGCGAGACCGGCCATCAAACCATCGTTGACGCTGCCGTGGAACACTTCCGGAACGGATGTCAGCAATGCCTCGGTCACGTCGGCCGACAGCTCGACCTCGACGTGATCGACCGTGGCGTACACGTCGATTTCCGGGTCGAGCGCTCGCGAACCGACCAGCGGATCGTCCCCGGACAGTGTGTCCTTCCACAACGCCAGCTCGCCCCGGCGGGACTCCGCCGCGTCGGCGAGACCGTGAGCCCAACGCCGCATCGACGTACCGACGGGAAGCAGGCTTATCGCCTCACCGGCCTCGAGCTGTGCCCATGCCGTGGCGAGGTCGGGAACCAATACACGCCACGACACGCCGTCGACGACGAGGTGATGCGCGACGATCAACAGTCGTCCGGACTTGTCGGCGGCTTCGAACCAGACGAACTGGATCATGGAGCCGCTCGCCGGGGCCAGACGTGCTGCTGCGCGTTCGAGCTCGGCCGAGGCGACCGAGGAGAACTCGTCACCGGTGCTCGAGCCGACCGAGACATGGTGAACCACCGCGGCAGCCGCGACGGAGCCGATGGGCTGCACGTCCATGCTCCAGTGCTCGTCCTCGTGACGAAGGCGCGCACGCAGCATGTCGTGATGATCGAGCACCGACTGTACGGTCGCTTCCAGTGCGGATCGATCGATGTCGTCCGGCAAGGTCAGCAGCGCCGTCTGTGTGTGGCGGTCGAACACGTGCGTCCGGTCGATCATCCACTGGGTGATGGGCGTGAGCGGCACGTCACCCACGCCGCCGCCCGGAAGTTCTTCCAGCACCGTGACCGAGTCGCCGTCCGCGGACGACGCGACCTCGGCGAGTGCGGCAACCGTCTTGCGTTCGAACACATCCCGCGGCGACAGGACGAGGCCTGCTGCCTTGGCCCGCGACACCAACTGGATGGACATGATGCTGTCTCCGCCGAGAGCGAAGAACGAATCGTCGACACCGACCTGCTCGAGGCCGAGAACTTCGGCGAAGAGTCCAGCCAGCAGCTTCTCGATCGCGGTGTCCGCCGCTCGGCCGATGTCGGCCGGACCGTCGAACGTGGGCTCGGGAAGCGCACGGCGGTCGAGTTTGCCCGCAGGGGTCAGCGGAATCGACTCCAGCCGAACGAACGCGGTGGGGACCATGTGGGCGGGCAACACCGCGGCGACGTGCTCGCGCAGGATCGCCGCATCGACAGTCGGCGACGCGGACTCCGCGGCGACGAACCAGGTCACCAGGATGGTGTTGCCGGCCGGTCCCTTGACGCCGGCTGTCGTCGCGAAGTCGACACCGTCGTGCGCACCGACTGCCGCGTCGATCTCGCCGAGTTCGATGCGGAAACCGCGCACCTTGACCTGCGAGTCACTGCGACCGACGAACTCCAGTGCACCGGCCCGGTTCCAGCGAACGACGTCGCCGGTCCGATACATCCGGCTCCCCGGTTCACCGTAGGGATCCGCCACGAAGCGCTCGGCCGTCAGCGGAAGTCGACCGTGGTAACCGCGGGCGAGAGCCGGACCGGCAAGATACAGCTCACCCGGTACACCGACAGGCACCGGCCGCAAACGAGAATCGAGTACGACCTCGGCGAAACCGATTGTCGGAGAACCGATGTCCACGACGCCGCCGGGGGCGAGCTCGTTGCTGATCGACGAGAAGATGGTGGCCTCGGTCGGTCCGTACGCGTTGAACATCTTCCGGCCGGGCGCCCACCTGGACACCAACTCCGGCGGGCATGCGTCGCCGCCGGTTGCGATGACGCGCAGTTCCGGCAACTCCGTGTGGTCGACCGTTGCCAGCGCCGCAGGAGTGACGAAGGCATGGGTCACGTGCTTGTCGCGCATCAAGTTCGACAGGTCCGGGCCGCCGTACATCCCGGACGGTGCGATCACCATTGTCGCGCCGGCACCGAACGCAAGTACGAACTCCAGGACGGACGCATCGAAACTGGGTGAGGCGAACGCCAACGTACGCGATCCCGGCTCCACCTCGAACCGTGAACGTTCTTCCGCGGCGAGGTTGGCCAGACCGCGGTGGGTCACCACCACGCCCTTGGGCACACCTGTCGACCCTGAGGTGTAGATCAGATACGCAGCGTCGTCGATTCGCAGCGGCTCCACACGCTCGGCGTCGGTGATCGCTGAGGTCGAGAACGTGGACGTCACGTGCTGGAAGCGCGGGTCGTCGAGAACCACCCAGACGACACGGTCGGACAACGCCGCCAGTGCGGAGTTGTCGGCGAGCGTCGTCAGTCCCAGCGCAGCACCCGAATCGGTGATCATGTGCGTGATTCGGTCTGCTGGGTACGTCGGGTCGACAGGCAGGAACGCCGCTCCGGCCTTCGCCGTGGCCCAGATGGCGACGATGGAGTCGACGCCACGCGGAAGTGCGAGCGCAACCACGTCACCGGGGCCGACACCGTGGTCGACGATCAGACGAGCCAGTCGGGAGGACCGAGCGTCCAACTCCCCGTACGTCATGACCCCGTTGTCGACATCGAGCGCATGGGCCGACTCGCCTGCGGACGCGACGGAGTCCGCCAGCAGTTCGGGCAACAGCCGAGGTGGCATCGGCGTGGCGCCGCGAACGGGCGTCAGCGCGTCGAGTTCGTCCGCGGACAGTATGTCGATGTCGCCGACGGCAACGCCGGAGTCCGAGGTGACCGCGTCCACGATTCGAACGAATCGGTGCGCGAACGTGTCGACGGTGGCAGCCTCGAACAGGTCGGTGGCGTACCGGAAGGAGGCCTCGATACCGGCAGCCTGTCCGGACGCGTCGAAGCGCTCGGACACGGTCAGTTGCAGATCGAAATTGGCGATGTCGTTCGCCAGATCCATTGCCTCGACGTTCAACCCGGGCAAAGTGATGTTCGGGCGATCCGTGTGCTGGAATTCCAGCATCACCTGGAACAGCGGGGTATGCGAGGTGGACCGGACGGGATCGAGCGCATCGACGACGCGCTCGAACGGAATGTCCGAGTGAGTGAACGCCGCGAGGTCGGTGGCCCTGACATCGGCCAGCAGGTCGCGGAAGGACCGCGCGGCGTCGATCTCGGTCCGCAGAACGAGTGTGTTGACGAACATTCCGACGAGATCGTCGAGTGCGGCGTCACCGCGACCGGCGATCGGTGTACCGACCGAGATGTCCGACGACGCGGACAGGCCGGACAGAAGCACCGCGAGCGACGCGTGAACGATCATGAACACGCTGGAATCGCGCAGCGTGGCCAACTCCGTCATCCGTGCGTGGACCTGGGAGTCGATCGAGAACTCCACTGCCGCACCGCGGAAGGACGATTCGGCCGGACGCGGACGGTCCGACGGGAGGTCCAGAACATCCGGGGCTCCGGACAAGGTGTCCACCCAGAAGCCGAGTTGCTTGTTCATCACGGAATCGGTGTCCGATTCCTCACCCAGGAAGGCGCGCTGCCACAGCGAGTAATCCGCGTACTGCACAGGCAGAGCCGACGTCGTCGGCGCCTCGCCCTGGGTACGCGCGCTGTAGGCAACGATCAGATCCCGAGCGAGCGGACCGGTCGAGAATCCGTCGGAGGAGATGTGGTGCACGACGAACGCGAGCACGTGATCCTCCGGTCCGACCTCGATCAGTCGAGCTCGGACGGGGACACTTCTGGCAACGTCGAATCCTTCGGATGCGACCTCGGTGACGAGGCGAAGGACATCGTCCTCGGACTCGGCCGGGATCGGAGTCAGATCGGGCAGCGCCTGGTGCGATTCCAGAATCGACTGGACGGGACCCTCGTCGGTCAGAGGGAAGACGGTCCGCAAGGCCTCGTGGCGGTCGACGACGTCACCCAGTGCACTGCGCAGTGCGGTGGTATCGAGCCGGCCGGTCAGCCTCATCGCGAAGGCCACGTTGTACGCAGCGGACGATGTGTCGTACTGGTTGATGAACCACATACGCTGCTGTGCAAGAGAAACCGGGATGGACGCCGGTCGCTCCACTGGAACCAGTGCCGGCTTCGGGTCGGTCCGGTAGCCCTGCGATTCGACGGCCGCAGCCAGCGAACGCACGGTCGGCGAGTCGAACAGATCGCGAACGGTCAGGCTCGATCCGAGAGCCGAGTTGATGCGCGCCACGGCTCGCATCGCGACGAGAGAGTTGCCACCGACGGCGAAGAAGTTCTGGGTGACGCCGATGGGTTCTCCGCCCAGAAGCGCGACGAACTCTCCGACGATGATCTCCTCGACCGGATTCGACGGTGCGACGATCTCGTCGTCGGTCAGCGTGAACACCGGGTCCGGCAAGGCTTTCCGGTCGAGCTTTCCGCTGGAGTTCAGCGGGAACTCGGCCAGTTCGACCACGAGCGACGGCACCATGTACGCCGGAAGGGACTCGCCGACGGCGCGTGCCAACTCGGCTGCGTCGACGGTTGCTCCCCGCACGGGCACGACGTAGGCCACCAGAGCCTCGCCCGTGGAGACGGTGCGGTGCACGACGGCCACGGCGCGCGCGACGGATGGGTGGCGAAGCAGCGCCGATTCTACTTCCGGCAACTCGATTCGCAGTCCGCGGAGTTTCACCTGGAAGTCGGTTCGGCCGATGTACTCGAGGTTGCCGTCGGCGCGCCACCGCACGAGATCACCTGTGCGGTAGAGACGTTCGCCCGGTTCACCGTACGGATCGGCGACGAAGCGATCGGCTGTCAGATCACCGCGACCGACGTAACCACGTGCGAGTTGGACACCTGCCAGGTAGAGCTCACCCGGTGCACCGATCGGCGCAGGCTTCAACGACGCGTCGAGGACGTAGGTGCGCGTGTTCCACACCGGAGCACCGATCGGAATCGACACCGGATCCGACGAGACGCAGTGGTACGACGTCACGTCGACCGCTGCTTCGGTAGGACCGTACAGGTTGTGCAACTGCGCATCCGAGAAGGCAGCGAATGCCTCCACCGTCGCAGGTGGCAAAGCCTCGCCGCTGCAGAACACCAAGCGCAGCGACTCGCAGTCCTCGGCGTGCGCACCGTCGACGAAAACGGCGAGCATGGACGGCACGAAGTGAAGGGTGGTGATCCTCTCACGCAGAATCACCCGCGACAGATACTCCGGATCACGGTGACCGTCGGGAGCTGCGATGACCAGTTTGGCGCCGACCTGCAACGGCCAGAAGAACTCCCACACCGAGACGTCGAAGCTCGCCGGAGTCTTCTGCAGGACGTTGTCCGACGGCTCGAGCCGGTACCGGTCCTGCATCCACAGCAGCCGGTTGACGATGGCCTCGTGCGAGACGGCCACGCCCTTCGGCCGCCCCGTCGAACCGGAGGTGTAGATGACGTAGGCGGTGTTCGCGCCAGTGATGTCGCCGAGACGCTCCGACGAGCCCAGCGGAGTCGTCGCCCTGTCCGAGACATCGATCAGGTCGACGGCGAGGACCGGAGTGGCCACCGACACGTCGATCCAGTCCCTGCTCGTCGTCAGGATGCAGACGGGCTGCGCGCTGTCGATGACGTACGCGGATCGGTCCACGGGATGGTCCGGGTCGATCGGTACGTAGGCGCCGCCGGCTTTCATGATGGCGTACATGCCGACCAGCAGATCGGTGGACCGTCGAATCGCCAGTCCTACATGCGATTCCGGTCCGACTCCCAGCGACACCAGGTGACGTGCGAGCTGGTTGGCACGCTCGTCCAGCTCGCGGTACGTCACGTGCTCGTCGTCGAACACCAGCGCGATCGAGTACGGGCTTCGCGCGACCTGCAGGTCGAACAAGCTGCCGAGCGTCGGGTCCGATCCGACCTGGGGAGGGAGCCGGTGCTCGGTGGAGTTCCATACGGCGAGCACGGTGTCACGCTCGGACACCGACAGGATGTCGAGATCCCGAAGCGGCGCCTGCGGCGCACGGGTGATCGACTCGAGCAACCGGAGAAAACGATCGACGAAACGCTCGATGGTGTCTGGGTCGAACAGGGCGGTGGAGTACGTGAACGCCGCACTCGACGTGCCGCTCTCCCCCGCTGCTTCGTCGATCCGAAGCTGGAGATCGAACTTGGTGGTGTCGGTGTCGATTTCCTCGATGTTCACCGTCAGATCGGGTAGCTCGAGGTGCGCCCGCTGATTGTTCTGGAACTCCAACAACACCTGGAACAACGGAGAATGATCCGTCGACCGCGACGGCGCGAACTCGTCCACCAACCGCTCGAACGGCACATCGGTGTTGTCGAACGCAGCCAGATCCGCTGCCCGCGTCGCCGCCAACAACTCCACGAACGACAGGTGCGCCGACACCTCCGTCCGCAACACCAGCGTTCCCACGAACATACCGACCAACGCATCCAACCCGGCCTCACCACGACCCGCGATCGGCGTACCCACCACGATGTCCTCGGTACCACTCAACCTGGCCAACAGGAGCGCCAGTGCGGAATGGAACACCATGAACGGTGTCGCGTCGTGTGCGGCGCCCAGCCGCACGAGCTCGGACCGCAGTTCCGCGGGAATCTCGAATCTCGTCGTTGCGCCC
This sequence comes from Rhodococcus sp. RS1C4, assembly GCF_002258225.1. Lineage (NCBI taxonomy): Bacteria > Bacillati > Actinomycetota > Actinomycetes > Mycobacteriales > Nocardiaceae > Rhodococcus > Rhodococcus sp. RS1C4. Next base: position 42,426 of record NZ_NOXZ01000043.1, read on the forward strand.
GCCACGGATTGAGTGCTGGGGCGCGGTCGATCGAGAGGCAACGGCAGAACGTCGGGCGCATCCGCCAGTACTCGGGACCAATACGCCAACTGGCGGGACATCAGGGATTCCGAGTCGGACTCCGACCCCAGCAGTCCGCGCTGCCACAGCGAGTAATCCGCGTACTGAACTGCCAACGGTTCCCAGGCCGGAACTTCACCGGCCACCCGGGACGAGTACGCGATCATCACATCGGAGGCGAGCGGCGCCATGGAGGCACCGTCGGCCGCGATGTGATGCACCACGATGGCCAGCACATGCCGATCCTCACGACCGTCGAGCCGGTAGAGCGTAGCTCTGATCGGCATGTCGGTCGTGACGTCGAAGCCGCGTGCAGCGTCGGACGACACGTGCCCGGCCAGTGCGCTCTCGTCGATGGACACCATGTCCAGCGACAGATCGACGTCGGCCGCGTCGAGCACTACCTGCTGAGGAAGCTCGCCCACCGTCGGGAACACGGTTCGAAGACTCTCGTGGCGTTCGACCACGTCCGTCACCGCTGCGCTGAGCGCCGCGACGTCCACGGCACCGGACAACCGCACTGCCAGTGGGATGTTGTAGGCAGCCGATTGCGTGTCGAACTGGTTGATGAACCACATCCGTTGCTGGGCGAGCGACAGCGGAACCACGTCCGGCCGCTCCGCACGAACCAGCGCGGGACGATTCGACGAGCCGGCGGTGTCCTCGGCACGAGCGGTCAACCCGACGACCGTCGGCGCCTCGAACAGATCGAGAACCCGCAGAGACGAACCGAGATCGGCGTTCACCCGAGCGATCAATCGTGTTGCGACCAAGGAGTTTCCGCCGAGATCGAAGAAACTGTCGTCGATGCCGACCTTCGGCGAGTCCAGCAGGTCCGCGAAGACCGCGGCCACTCGTCGTTCGTTGTCCGTCCGTGGGGCACGGAACACCGAGTGCGACGCCAGCGTCGGAGACGGTAGTGCGCGTCGGTCCAACTTGCCCGCCGGAGTCAACGGAATCGACTCCAACACAACGAACGCCGACGGAACCATATGCGACGGCAACACACCCGCCACGAAC
>NZ_NOXZ01000061.1:0-779 GCF_002258225.1 Rhodococcus sp. RS1C4
GGTGGGGTCGGCGATGAAGCGGGTGGCGGTGAGGTCGGGTCGGTTGATGTAGCCGTCGGCGAGTTGGGTGCCGCCGAGGTAGAGCTCTCCTGTGATGCCGACGGGGACGGGTCGTAGCCAGGGGTCGAGTACGTGGGTGGTGGTGTTGGTGATGGGTTGGCCGATGGGGACGCTGGTGCCGTAGGTGGCGGCATCGGTGTCGGTGTCGGTGTCGGTGGTGGTGGCGGTGGCGGGGTTGAGGTGGTGTCCGGTGGTTTCGACGGCGGCTTCGGTGGGGCCGTAGGTGTTCCAGATCTGGACGGTTGTGCCGGTGCTGTTGTTGTTGGTTGCGGTGAGGGTGGTGGCGAGGGTGGTGGGGAATGCTTCGCCGCCGAGGGCGAGGTGGCGGAGGTGGGATCGGCTCAGGTCGAGTCCGGTGTCGAGCATGGCGTGGGCGATGGTGGGGACGAGTTCGACGAAGCCGATGGGTTCGGTGTGGAGGATGTCGGTGAGGTAGTGGGGGTCTTTTTCGCCGCCGGGTCGGGTGAGGCGGATGGTGGCGCCGACTGTCAGTGGCCAGAAGAATTCGGGGACGGAGACGTCGAATCCGATGCTGGTTTTCTGCAGGACGCGGTCGCCGTCGGTGAGGGGGAATACCGTTTGGCGCCAGCGGATGAGGTTGATGATTGCTCGGTGGGAGATCATGACGCCTTTGGGGCGTCCGGTGGTGCCGGAGGTGAAGATGACGTAGGCGGTGTCGGCGGGGGTCAGTGGGCGATCGAGTGTCGGTGCGGTGGTGT
>NZ_NOXZ01000045.1:0-42438 GCF_002258225.1 Rhodococcus sp. RS1C4
GTGCGGTCCCGAGGTGCGCGTCGGCCCGTTGTTCACGTTGCCGCGTCGGCCTGCTCGGCCCTGGTTCTTCTCGGAGCTCACAGGGCAACCGCCGTTTCCGTCAGCCGGGCACCGCGCGCCCAGTCGAGTGCTTTCATGAGTTTCTTGCCCTGGGGTTGGACGTCGCCCAGAGCTACTGCGGTCGTTGCAGTCCCGACGAACACCCCGTCCTTGCGGACCAGGACGTGCCCGGCTTCGAGGTCCACGTCCGACACTGCGACCGGGGCTACTTTCAGCCGCACGTCTCCGATCGTCGTCCACGCACCGGGCGACGGGGTCACCGCGCGGACGTGCCGGTCGATCGACGCCGCCGAGGAGGTCCAGTCGATGCGCGCCGAGTCGACGGTGATCTTCGGTGCGTAGGACACGCCGTCTACCGGTTGCGGAACTGCGGAGGCCTCACCGGCCTCGATCGCGTCGAGAGTCGCTTCGAGCAGTACCGCACCACTGAGCGCGAGGCGGCCCAGCAGGTTGCCCGCCGAGTCGGTCGACCCGATGGTTTCGGTGACGACGCCCAGGACCGGGCCGGTGTCCATGCCTTCCTCGAGGAGGAACGTCGATGCGCCCGTCACGTCGTCGCCCGCGGAGATCGCTGCTTGAACCGGGGCCGCGCCCCGCCACGCGGGGAGCAGCGAGAAGTGCAGATTGATCCATCCGAACTTCGGTACGTTCAGCACCGGCCGCGGCAGCAGTGCTCCGTATGCGACGACCGGGCACACGTCGGGTTCGAGCGCGGTGAGAGCGTCGAGGAACTCCGGCTCCGACGGGCGCTGCGGCGTCAACACCGGGATCCCGTGTTCGTCTGCCAGCAGTCCGACGGGCGAGCGTCCGATCTTGCGTCCACGACCTGCGGCCGCATCCGGACGCGTGATCACCGCGACCACGTCGTGCCGATCCGACGAGATCAGTCGCGCCAGCGACGGAACTGCCGGGTCGGGCGTACCTGCGAACACAACGCGCACCAGAGGGCTCCCACGAATAGGTAGAACGGATTTCTCACGAACCACCCATTCTAGGGACCACCCACCGGGCACGAGCACGCCCGTCGATCATGCGTCGGACTCACCGGCGTGCGGTGTCTCCTCCTCGGCCAGAATTCGGTACAGGCGTCTGCGCGCATCGACGAGAACCTCGCTTGCGGCCGCGACCTGACCCGGCGTCCCGACCGCAGCGACCTGACCTGCGGCACCCATCAGCAATCCGATCAGACCCCGCAGGTCCATCGCATCACCTCCGACCGTTCCGCGTACGTCGTCCCACGGAGAACCCAGCTCCTCCCGGTGTTCGTCGACGAACGTCCGGCCGGTCTCGGTCAGGCGAGCCGTCTTGCGACCGTCGACCTTCTCGATCAGGACGAGACCCTCGTCCTCGAGCTGTGAGAGCGCGGGATAGATGGACCCCGGGCTCGGCTTCCACGCGCCCTCGCTCTTCGCGACGATCTGCTGGATCAGCTCGTACCCGTGCATCGGCGACTCGGCCAGGATCAGCAGGACTGCAGCTCGAACGTCACCGCGACGACCTCGTCCTCCGCGGCCGCGGCCGCGGCCGAGGTTGCCCGCAGGCCCGAAACCGCCGGGACCGAAACCGCCGGGACTGAAACCGCCCCGATGATGGGGACCGCCCCGGTGATGCGGTCCCCCGCGCCGTGCGTGTCCGTGGACGTGCTCATGTTCGTAGAAATTTTCCATGTCCGTCTCCTTCTGTATCGTTTGGACGTATTGACGATATATCGACAATACGTTTTCGGCAAGAGTGACGGTCGAGCAGTTCATTGGACGGCGGCCGACAGCTGCCACGAGCGGCTAGCCTGTTCGCACCGAGGTTCGTGTCGATACGAGGGGGCACCATGGCGAACTCACTGAGGAAGCGCGTGATCGCTTCCCTCGGTGCGGTCGCCCTCGTCGTGGCGCTCGCGAGTTCCGGACTTCTCCCCGACGCCGCGTCGGTCGCCCTCGACGACGCAGGCCAACTCGCCGGAGGGATCGCTGCCACCGTCGTGTGCTGGCGCACCGGTGGACGCCGATCCGGCGCACAGCGTCGGTGGCGCCTGCTGATGGCCGCCGGCATGGCGTGCTGGACCGGCGGGATGGTGATCTGGGCCCTCTACCGATCGGTGCTGGATGTGCCCTTGCCATCGCCGTCCTACGCGGACATCGGTTTCTTCCTCTTCCCCATCTTCGCGGTGCCCGCACTCCTGTCCGTGATGCGACGCGCGCCCCATCGCACGGAGTCGGGCAGCACTTACCAGTGGCTCACGTCGGTTCTGGACGGTCTCGTCGTCGTCGGCTCGTTGTTCGTGATCTCGTGGGCGACGGTGCTCGGTCAGGTCGCCCGCTCGGACCGATCCGATTCGCTGCAGTTCCTCATCGCTCTCATGTACCCCATCACCGACCTCGTCCTCCTGGCCATGGTCGGATTGCTCGCCGTGATACCCCGCGTCCTGCGGCGTTACCGGGCTCAGCTCACCCTGCTGGGTGGGGGTCTGACATCGCTGGCCGTCTCCGACAGCCTGTACGCGTACCTGGTCGCATCGGGTGCAAACGAGATGCCGTTGATCGCCGACGCCGGTTTCATCGCCGGACCGGTCCTGATCGCGCTGGCGGCCTCGGCGCCGTCGGTCGTCGCGACGAGCACGGACCCCGAGTTCGCCCCAACACCGGCGCCCATCCGATCACCCGCGCCCATCCGATCACCCGGGCCCACCCGGCCACTCGAGCCCACCGAGTCGCTGCCCGGATCCGGGCACGACCGGACCCAGCTCCTGGTGCCGTACGCGCTGATGGCTCTGACCGGAGTGGCCGTGGCGCTGCAGCGGTTCACGAACGGGACCGTGGACCCTGTCGTCTTCGGTCTGTTTCTCGGCGTGATCGTGCTCGCGGTGGTGCGGCAGGTCATGACGCTCGTACAGAACGACGCGCTCCTGCGCACGCTGTACTCGACTCAGAACGAGCTGACCTATCGCGCGCACCACGACGGATTGACCGGTCTGCTCAATCGCTCCGCCTTCGACGAACACCTCGCCGCCGCCATCGAACGTCACAACGACAACGGCGATGTCGGAGTACTTCTGCTCGTCGACCTGGACGACTTCAAAGCAATCAACGACAGGCTCGGTCACGGAGCAGGCGATCGATCGCTGAAGACTCTGTCGGGTCGACTCGTGGATTCGGTGAACGCTGGAGAACACGGCGGAGTCGTCGCCCGATTCGGCGGCGACGAGTTCACCGTGCTCATCCCGGCATCCATCGATGCCGGCTGCACCACGGCCCGATCGATAGTGGACTCGCTGCGAGAACCACAGGACATCGAGGGCCACGTCGTCTCCATCGGTGCCAGCGTCGGCGTCGTGGAACTCGACGTGTTCGAGCACTCCGTCACCGCTGACGCCCTGCTACGCAACGCCGATCGAGCGATGTACGAGGCCAAGAAGAACGGCAAGGCCGGAGTGTTCGCGTACGACTCCGACGGAACCCTCCGTATGGTCTACAACCTGTCGGTGCAGGGCGCGCCGTTCGACTGGTTCGGTCACGGGCGCTCCGCTGCGGACGCTCAGGGCAGCCGTGGAACCAGTCCGAATATCGTTGCCGGCGAACCGGATCCAGCCCGATTGATCGGACCACCGACCAGAACGTAGGCGCCGGTGGTGGGCAGCTGTTCCAGGTTGCGCAGATTCTCGAGGCTGATGCGATGCCTGTCGTACAGCTTCACCGACACCGGATAGGTGTCGTCGTTGCCGAGGTCGGGCCCGAAGGTGTCGGTTCCCAACGCACCTCGTTCCGCGAGACGACCCGTGTCGATGAGCCACTGCACTGCATCGACGGAGAATCCCGGCTGGTGAGTGACACCGTCGGCGTCGGCGTTCACGTACGCGTCTGTCCCCCAACGCGACTCCCACCCGGTCCACAGAACGACGGCGGCACCGGACGGAATTCGTCCGTTAAACGCCTCCCACTCCTGAAGATCGGCGATCGTCACCGCGTAGTCGGCGTTCGCCGCCGCCTTCTCCCGAATGTCGATCTTCACCGCCGGGAGAAACAGATCCTCCGGAACGAGCTGATCTGCCGTCAGGCCACCGTCCTGGAAATGAGCGGGTGCACCCCAATGCGATCCGGTGTGCTCACCCTCACGAACGTTCTGGAGGTAATAGCCGTCCTCGGCCACCGTCGCAGCCGTCTCGAGCACGAACTCCGGATCGCCGGGGAAGATCGGCGTCGTCGCCGGGTCGTTCACGTGCGAGAGCGACACGATCTTCAGCAGACGGTCCAGCGGTATTCCGAACCCCGGCAGATTCGACGACCCCGACCCCGGTGCCGCCTGGGCGACCGCAGGCCCGGCGAGTTTCGCACCTGCGACGACGGCCAAGCCCGTCGCGACACGTCTGATCAACTGTCTACGTTTCATTTCCCCGACCCCGCTCCGATGTACGACTCGATGTCCAGTCCGACTCGACTGTCGGTATGGACTCTAGGCGCTGAGGGGTGCTGATGGGAGCGTCAACCGATGCGGATCGGATCGATCTGTACGCGAACCGCTTCCGTGTTCTTCCGGGCGCTGCTCGCGGCTTGCGCGTCGGCGAGAGCACGCGCCAGCGCTCCGCCTGCACGACGAGGCACGCGGAGCAGTATTCGCTGTACGTCGCCGGGAAGTCGGTCCTCTCCCCCGCCCGCGGGCAGACGCTGCCCGTCGGGCAGTTCCACGGGCCCGAGGACTTCGGTCTGGGCCGGAAGTTCCGCGGATTCGACGAGCGCCGTGATCGCGGCTGTCGTTCCGTCGACCGCCGCGACGTGGACGGCGGGAGGAAAGCGAACGTCGACGCGCTCGTCCAACTCGCTTCGGGCGTGGCCGACCGGATCCCACCGCACCAACGCCTGAACGGTGGGCAGCTCGGATTCCGCGACCACGACCACCCTGCCGCCGTCGGCACCGGGGCGTACCAGCGCCGACGCCGTCATCCATCGTCTGAGGGTTTCCTCGGCCGCTCGGAGGTCCGCACGCCCGAGCAGTGCCCATCCGTCGAGCAGCAGCGCCGCCCCGTACCCGCCGCTGATCGTCGGTTCCGCACCCACCGTCGAGATCACCAGCGACGCACCGGCATCCACCGAGTCCAGGACAGCGCTTCCACCGGACGTGCGCACCGGAACACCCGGGAAGGCGCGGCCCAACTCCTCGGCGGTGCGGTGCGCGCCGATCACGACCGCACGCAGGGCCCTCGATCCGCACACAGCGCACTTGTGGTTGGTGTCCGCAGCTCCGCACCACCGGCACGTCGGGCTACCTGCTCCGTCGGCACCCGGCGCAGACGGCAACGCGAGCGGTCCGTTGCACCGTCGACATCGAGCGGGGTTGCGGCACTTCGCGCATGCGAGCGACGGTACGTACCCGCCGCGCGGAACCTGAACCAGCACCGCCGTGTCGTTCTTCAGAGCGGTCCTCGCGGCGTCGAACGCGATGGCCGGCAGTCTCGCAGCACGCGCCCCCGGGTCACGTGCCAGCGCATGATCACTGTCCGCCAGCGCGACGATGTGCGGTTGCGCGGCCCGCACCGTCTCACGCGACGCCAACAGGTCGTGAGCCCAGCCCGAGTCGACGAGGGCTTCGGCCTCGGCGGTGCGCGCATGCCCGGCGAGGACGACGCCGCACCCGGTGCCGTGCGCTCGGAGGAGCGCCACCTCGCGCGCATGGGGATAGGGCGAACGTGGTTCGGCGTACCCGTCGTCGCCGTCGTCCCACAGCACCATCAGTCCGAGGTTCTGCACCGGGGCGAACACGGCACTCCTGGTCCCGACCACTACGGACACGTCGCGCCGTAGCGCAGCGAGCCAGCGTCGATAGCGTTTCGCCGGGCCGAGCCCGGCCGACAGTGCCACCACCTGGTCGTCGCCGAGGACGGCCTGGCACGCCGACGCCACTCGGTCCAGATCCCGCTGGTCCGGCACCACTACGACGGCGCTGCGACCCGACGTTGCCGTCACGGCCGCTATCTCCGCGATCCGCCGTGCCCAGTCCTCACCCGGCAGCGCCTGCCAGACCGCTCGGGGTCCACGGCCCGCCCTGAGAGCATCGACGAACGCAGCGCCGTGTGTGTACCTGTCCCACACAGAGGCGTCGACAACTGGGTGGTCGGCAGCGGTGGAGACGGCGGAGACATCCGGCAGCGGCTCCGATTCGACCTTGGCGTGACGCGGCGGGACGGCGAGCCTCAACACGTCGGCGCGCGTTCCTGCGTAGCGGTGCGCAACAGCGTCGACCAGCGTCGCGATCTCCGAGGTGAGGACACGTTCGGGTGAGACGACGCGATCGAGAAAGCCGAGTTTGCCGGTGTGGTCGCTCGTGGCGACACGCTCCACGATGTAGCCGTCGACCAGCCGGCCGGCAAAGCGAATACGCACTCGCACACCGGGATTCGCATCCTCCGAGAGCTCCGCCGGAACGAGGTAGTCGAATTCGCGGTCGAGATGCGGGAGCGGGAGAAGCGGCAACACCCGAGCTACGGGTAGCTCGGGTGCTGCCGCTTTCGGTGCGCTGCTCAGGCGAGTCCCGCGGCCGCGCGGAGCTTGTCTGCGCGGTCCGTCGACTCCCACGGCAGGTCGATGTCGGTTCGGCCGAAGTGGCCGTACGCGGCGGTCTGCGCGTAGATCGGTCGAAGCAGATCCAGATCGCGGATGATGGCGCCCGGACGTAGGTCGAACACCTCCGAGATCGCGGCCTGGATGCGAGCAGGATCGGTCTTCTCGGTTCCGAAGGTCTCCACGAACAGACCGACGGGTGCAGCCTTGCCGATGGCGTAGGCGACCTGTACCTCGATGCGGTCCGCAAGACCTGCCGCCACCGCGTTCTTGGCTACCCAGCGCATCGCGTACGCGGCGCTGCGGTCCACCTTGGACGGATCCTTGCCCGAGAACGCGCCACCGCCGTGCCGGGCCATGCCGCCGTAGGTGTCGACGATGATCTTGCGTCCGGTCAGGCCTGCGTCACCCATGGGCCCGCCGAGAACGAACTTGCCGGTGGGGTTGACCAGCAGCCGGACGTCGGAGGTGTCGAGGGACGGGACGTTCAGTTCCGCCAGGACCGATCCGAGCACCTTCTCGCGAATGTCCGGCGTCAGCAGGTTGTCGAGATCGATGTCCGCGGCGTGCTGCGTGGACACGACCACCGTGTCGAGACGGACTGCGTTGTCACCGTCGTACTCGATGGTGACCTGAGTCTTGCCGTCGGGACGCAGGTACGGCAGGACGCCGCTCTTCCGCACCTCGGTGAGTCGTCGAGAAAGCCTGTGCGCCAGAGCAATCGGCAGTGGCATGAGCTCAGGAGTGTCGGTGTTGGCGTACCCGAACATCAATCCCTGGTCGCCTGCGCCCTGACGGTCGATCTCGTCGTCGGACAACCCCTCGACACGCGCCTCGTGCGAGTGATCGACGCCCTGCGCGATCTCGGGCGACTGTGCGCCGATCGCCACGTTGACTCCGCAGGAGTTGCCGTCGAAGCCCTTCGCCGACGAGTCGTACCCGATCTCGAGCACCTTGTCGCGCACGATCTTGGGGATGTCCGCCCACGCCGTCGTGTTGACCTCACCGGCAACGTGAACCTGGCCCGTCGTGACGAGCGTCTCGACGGCCACGCGTGCACGAGGATCCTCCGTCAGCAGCGCGTCGAGGATCGAGTCGCTGATCGCGTCACAGATCTTGTCGGGGTGGCCCTCTGTTACCGACTCACTGGTGAAGAGCCGACTACCGGACTTGCTCACGTGTTTCCTCTCGACGTGTCAAAAGCGTTCACTTCAGCCAAGCTGTATCTACAAATATTCGACACTAGTCGTGCACAGGATGCCTGTGCACCCTTGCAATCACGGCTGATTCGAACCCGTGCGATGTGTCGATTCCGTGCGCTGTGTCGATTCCGTGCGCTGTGTCGAACCTGCGGACAGTATCGTGCCGACCGCGTCGAGGACGCGGCCTGCGAGCAAGGACTTGGATCCCTCACCCAGTGCGGATTCGGATCCGTCGGCGCCGAGCAACCATCCGTCGTTGTGGTCGACCTCGAACGCCTTGCCTTCGCCCACGGCGTTGACCACCAGTAGGTCGCATCCCTTGCGGGCCAACTTGGCCCTCGCGTAGGTCAGAACGTCGCCGTTCTCGTCACCGGTCTCCGCCGCGAACCCGACGATGACGGTGGAGGCGGGGATTTCGCCTGCTCGACGGGCGTCGACGAGGCCGGCGAGTATGTCGTCGTTCTTGACCAGAGGTATCGAATCGGGCTCGTTCGCGCCCTTCTTGATCTTGCTGCCGGCCACGCTGGCCGGACGGAAGTCCGCTACGGCGGCAGCCATGACGATCGCGTCCGCGTCGGGAGCGAACTTGCGAACCGCGGCCTGCATCTGCTGCGCCGTCTTGACTTCGACGACATCGACAGCGGCGGGGTCCGCCAGATTTGCGGTGTAGCCCGAGATCAAGGTCACATCCGCCCCACGCTGAGCGGCGACTCGCGCGAGCGCGTACCCCTGCTTGCCGGAACTCCTGTTCCCGAGGAACCGAACAGGATCGAGAGGTTCGCGCGTACCGCCCGCCGTGACGACGAGCGTGCGACCGGTCAAGTCACGAGGAAGCGCGTCCGCGCGCTCGGCGAGCAGAAGCGCGAGACCGTAGATTTCGTCTGGGTCGGGGAGTCTGCCTGCCCCCGTGTCGCGTCCGGTCAGCCGACCGGATGCGGGTTCGAGGACGGTGACGCCCCGACTGCGCAGCGTGTCGACGTTGGCGACGGTTGCCGGGTGCTCCCACATCTCGGTGTGCATCGCTGGAGCGAGCAGCACGGGACACCGAGCGGTGAGCAGAGTTGCAGTCAGGAGATCGTCTGCACGGCCGCCGGCGAGTCGAGCCATCAGATCCGCCGTTGCGGGCGCGACGACGACAAGATCGGCTTCCTTGCCGAGCCTGACGTGCGGCACCTCGGGCACGTCGGCGAAAACGCCGGTGTGAACCGGGCTGCCGGACAGAGCCTCGAACGTTGCGCGACCGACGAATTCCAACGCCGATTCCGTGGGCACCACACGAACGTGATGACCTGCCTCGGTGAAGCTACGAATGATGGAACAGCTCTTGTAGGCGGCGATTCCCCCGCCTACCCCGACGACTACGCGCAACGGACCCGGTCCTATTCGATTGTCATTCGCCTTCGGTGTGCTCGAGCAGATCTTCGTGGATCTCGCGGAGCGCGATCGACAGCGGCTTCTCCTGCAGACCCGGCTCGACGAGCGGGCCCACGTACTCGAGGATTCCGTCACCGAGCTGGTTGTAGTAGTCGTTGATCTGGCGTGCACGCTTGGCCGCGTAGATGACCAGTGCGTACTTGGACGACGTGCGAGCGAGGAGCTCGTCGATGGGAGGGTTGGTGATTCCGAGCGGCGTGTCGTAAGCCGGAAGTGCGCTACGCGCGTCGAAGTCGGAACCGGCCAGAGAACTACTGCTCACTATGAATCTCCTGAGTTGTACATCGTGTGTGCTGCGGAGCGCTTTCGTCGATTGCAGGCCGGGGTCAACCGACCGACGACCTACCGACCAACAAGGATACCAACTGAGCACAAGAATGGTCGACATCGGTATTGACAACCACCGTGTCGAACTCCTCCTGCGCAGCCAATTCGACCTTCGCCGTCTCGAGTCTACGTGCGGTGACCGCCGGATCCTCCGTCGCACGCGAGGTCAGGCGCTGGACCAGATCGTCCCACGTGGGCGGGGCCATGAACACCAGAGTTGCCTCCGGCTTCGACACACGTACCGCGCGTGCCCCAGCCAGATCGAGCTCGAGCAGAACGGGCTTGCCGTCCTCCAACGCCGCCTCAACCGGCGCGGCAGGCGTACCGGAACGATGCAGACCACTGTGCACACTCGCCCACTCGAGCAACTCGCCTGCCTCGATCATCCGGTCGAACTCGGCCGCTGTGACGAAGTGGTAGTCCTCGCCGTCGATCTCGCCGGGCCGCGGATCCCGCGTCGTCACCGACACGCTGAACCACAGTTCCGGAAGTTCACGTCGCAACACGCGAACGACGCTGGATTTGCCGACACCGGAGGGACCGGCCAGAACGATCAGCCGGCCCCTCCCGTGCGGTGACGCGTCACTGTCGGACACGTGCCGTACCTCCGTAGATCACGCTTCGAAATCGAATTTGGTCAACAAAGCCTTACGCTGACGATCACCGAGGCCCCGGATGCGCCTCGACGGTGCGATCTCCAACTCGGTCATCAATTCTTGAGCCTTGACCTTACCCACCTTCGGCAACGCCTCCAGCAGGGCCGAGACCTTCATCTTGCCGAGGATCTCGTCGGTCTCCGCATCCGCGAGAACCTGCTTCAGATCGGTCCCGCCTCGCTTGAGCCGCTCCTTGAGCTCGGCACGTACTTTTCGGGCTGCAGCCGCCTTCTCTAGCGCGGCGGCACGCTGCTCCGGCGTCAATTGGGGAAGCGCCACGATTCCTCCGTAACTCGTTCGTCGATGAACCGTGCACCTGTGGTCTCCCGGTGCACGTCGCTGCTGACAGACCAGCGGTAACCAGCAACGACAGCGACGGTACCGACGTGCGGGCCGCGCCGCTAACTCACCCCGTGGCCGACGAGGTCGGTCCTATCGGCTATGAAAGACCCGCCTCGACTTCGTCGCGGAGCGTCGCCGCAGCGCTTCGGAGAGCAGCGACCGACGGCCCGGCAGCGAGAACACCACGCGAGGAGCTGGGAAGCAGCAGCGCTGTCGAGGCGTCGAAGATCTGCGCCAGATCGGCCACTGTCGCACCCTGCGCGCCGAGCCCGGGCGCGAGAATCGGGCCGTCGAAGGACGACAGATCCAGTCCGTGATCACGGGTGGCGCCGACGACGAGGCCGACCGTCGCCGAGCCGTCGCCGTTCGCTGCCGCTGCACCGTCGACGATCGACTGCGCGACCGTCGAGGAACCCGCCGCGGCGTTCTGCAGGGCTGCGCCTTCGGGGTTCGAGGTGCGCGCCAGGACGAACACTCCCCTGCCACCTCGTCGAGCCAGCGAGATCGTGTCCCGCAGGGACTCGAAACCCAGGTACGGCGAGACGGTCACCGCGTCCGACGACAGGTCGGTCCCCTCCCCGAGCCACGTCTGCGCGTACGCGCTCATCGTCGTGCCGATGTCGCCCCGTTTCGCGTCGGCGATCACGAGAGTCCCGGCATCCCGCAGTACCGAGATGGTGCGCTCCAGAACCGCGTATCCCGCACTCCCGTAGGCCTCGAAGAATGCGACCTGAGGTTTCACGACAGCGACCTCGCCGACGAACGCCTCCACGCACTTCTCCGCGAACACCTCGAGCCCCTCGGCGTCCACCGACAGTCCCCACTGCTCGAGCAGTGCAGGGTGAGGATCTATCCCCACGCACAGTCGTCCGCGGTGCTCGATCGCACGGCGGAGCCGTCCGAGCCACCCGTGGTGGCTCATGACGGCCCGGCACCGCCTGCGAGCGCCGCGTGCAGATCCTGCAGCGAACGCACGCCGATACCGCCCGCGATACCTGCCTCGATCCCCAGCACCGCGGCGGACGCGCCCTGCACAGTGGTGATGCACGGAATGTTCTGCGCAACGGCCGCGCTTCGGATCTCGTAACCGTCCACGCGAGGGCCCGAATTGCCGTACGGGGTGTTGATCACCATGGCTACGTCGCCGGCGAGAATGCGATCGACGATGGTCGATTCGCCCGCAGGGACGTCCTCGCCCGATTGCTTGTAGACCTGTTCGCACGCAATCCCGTTGCGTCGCAGCACCTCTGCAGTGCCTTCGGTCGCGAGAATCGTGAAGCCCAGGTCCGTGAGCCGTTTGACCGGGAAGATCAACGAACGCTTGTCCTTGTTGGCCACGGAAACGAACACGGCGCCCGAGGCCGGGAGTGAGCCGTACGCCGCCGTCTGGCTCTTGGCGAACGCGGTACCGAAGTCCGCGTCGATGCCCATGACCTCACCGGTGGACTTCATCTCGGGACTCAGGAGCGTGTCCACGCCCGTTCCGTCGGCACGACGGAAGCGGTTGAACGGAAGCACGGCTTCCTTGACCGCGATCGGTGCGTCGAGCGGCGTCGTTCCCCCGTCGCCTTCCGCGGGAAGCATGCCGCTGGCGCGCAGGTCCGCGATCGACTCACCGAGCATGACGCGGGCGCACGCCTTCGCCAACTGCACTGCCGTCGCCTTGGACACGAACGGCACCGTGCGGCTCGCGCGGGGGTTCGCCTCCAGGACGTACAGGATGTCGTCCTTGAGGGCGTACTGAACGTTGAGCAAACCCTTGACGCCGATGCCCTTGGCGAGCAACTCCGTCGAGCGGCGCACGTTCTCGATGTCCGCTCGGCCCAACGTGATCGGCGGCAGCGCACACGCGGAGTCACCGGAGTGGATTCCGGCTTCCTCGATGTGTTCCATGACGCCGCCGAGGTAGACCTCGCTGCCATCGCACAATGCGTCGACATCGATTTCGACGGCATCCTCGAGGAAGCGGTCGACGAGAACCGGGCGATCGTGCGAGATCTCGGTGGCGCGCGAGATGTAGTCGGCGAGGGATGCCTCGTCGTACACGATCTCCATGCCGCGTCCGCCGAGGACGTACGACGGACGCACCAGCACGGGGTATCCGATGCCGCCGGCGATGTCGCGGGCACCGTCGAACGTGGTCGCGGTGCCGAACTTCGGTGCAGGCAACCCTGCTTCGGTGAGGACGCGTCCGAACTCACCGCGGTCCTCGGCGAGATCGATGGCCTCGGGACTGGTACCGACGATGGGCACACCGGCGGCCTTCAGTCGCTTGGCGAGGCCCAGCGGCGTCTGACCGCCGAGTTGCACGATGACGCCGCGCACGGTTCCCGACGCAGCCTCGGCTCGGTAGACCTCGAGTACGTCCTCGAACGTCAACGGTTCGAAGTAGAGCCGATCGGCGGTGTCGTAATCGGTGGAGACGGTCTCGGGGTTGCAGTTGACCATGACGGTCTCGTACCCGGCTTCCGACAACGTCTGTGCCGCATGGACACACGAGTAGTCGAACTCGATGCCCTGTCCGATTCGGTTCGGGCCCGAGCCGAGAATGAGCACCTTGTCACGTTCACGCTGCTCGGCTACCTCGGACTCCGCCTCGGGGTCGAGTTCGTAGGTTCCGTAGTGGTACGGGGTCTTCGCCTCGAACTCCGCCGCACAGGTGTCGACCGTCTTGTAGACGGGATGGACGCCGAGCTGGTCGCGCAGCGCGCGAACACCGTCCTCGTCCACGAGTTCTGGACGCAGCGCAGCGATCTGGCGGTCCGACAGCCCGTGGTACTTGGCCTGTCGCAACAGCGTCTCGTCGAACTTCTCGGCGGCACGCAGTTCGTTGCCCAGCTCGTGGATCTGCTGGAACTGATCGAGGAACCACGGGTCGATCTTCGTGGCGTCGAACAACTGCTCGAGAGTCGCACCGAGCGCGAAGGCCTTCTCGATGCCGTACATCCGGCCGTCCTTCGGGACCGAGATGTCCTCCAGCAAAGCCTCGAGGCTCACGGCTTCGACCTCGGGGCCGGTCCAGTAGCCCGCGCGCTTGGTCTCGAGCGAACGCATGACCTTGCCGAAGGCTTCGGTGAAGTTGCGCCCGATCGACATGGCCTCGCCGACGGACTTCATCGTCGTCGTCAGGGTGCCGTCGGCGCCGGGGAACTTCTCGAACGCGAACCGAGGTGCCTTGACCACGACGTAGTCGAGCGTCGGCTCGAAGCAGGCGGGTGTTTCCTTGGTGATGTCGTTGACGATCTCGTCGAGCGTGTAGCCGATGGCGAGCTTGGCTGCCATCTTCGCGATCGGGTATCCCGTCGCCTTCGATGCAAGAGCCGACGACCGCGACACGCGGGGGTTCATCTCGATGACGACGAGCCGTCCG
The DNA here is from genome assembly GCF_002258225.1 of Rhodococcus sp. RS1C4. Classification (NCBI taxonomy): domain Bacteria; kingdom Bacillati; phylum Actinomycetota; class Actinomycetes; order Mycobacteriales; family Nocardiaceae; genus Rhodococcus; species Rhodococcus sp. RS1C4. Next base: position 13,937 of record NZ_NOXZ01000045.1, read on the forward strand.
TCGGTCGGGTCCATGGCGAACTGGATGTTGCAGCCGCCGGTGTCCACGCCGACCTCACGAAGGATGTCGATCGAGAGGTCACGCATCTTCTGGTACTCGCGGTCGGTCAGCGTCATGGCGGGAGCAACCGTGACCGAGTCCCCGGTGTGCACACCGACCGGGTCGACGTTCTCGATGGAGCAGACGATGACCACGTTGTCGCGGCCGTCGCGCATCAGTTCGAGCTCGTATTCCTTCCATCCGAGGATGGATTCCTCGATGAGCACGTTGGCCGTCGGCGACGCGGCGAGTCCGCCGCCGGCGATGCGTGCAAGGTCCTCGTCGTTGTAGGCCATACCCGAGCCGAGGCCACCCATCGTGAAGGACGGGCGGACGACGACGGGGAATCCGAGATCGGCGACCGTCGCCCGAACCTCGTCCATCGTGTAGCAGACAGCCGAACGAGCCGACTCTCCCCCGACCTTGGCGACGATGTCCTTGAACTTCTGCCGATCCTCACCGCGCTGAATGGCGTCGAAATCGGCACCGATGAGCTCGACGTCGTACTTCTCGAGGATTCCCTGCTCGTGCAGTGCCACCGCGGCGTTGAGCGCCGTCTGGCCGCCGAGCGTCGCCAGCACGGCGTCGATCGGGTTCCCCTGCAGAGCTTCGCGAGCGAAGATCTTCTCGATGAAGTCGGCCGTGATCGGCTCGACGTAGGTGGCGTCGGCGAACTCGGGGTCGGTCATGATGGTGGCCGGATTGGAGTTGACGAGGCTGACGCGCAGTCCTTCCTCGCGGAGCACCCGACAAGCCTGGGTTCCGGAGTAGTCGAACTCACAGGCCTGTCCGATGACGATCGGTCCCGATCCGATGACCAGGACGTGTCCCAGATCTGAGCGGCGTGGCATTACTTGTCAGCTCCCTCGAGGGTGGATGTGAACCGATCGAACAGGTAGGCGGCGTCGTGCGGGCCTGCCGCTGCCTCCGGGTGGTACTGGACCGAGAACGCGGTGCCGCTCAGCAGCTCCACGCCCTCGACCGTCCCGTCGTTGGCGCAGGTGTGGCTGATACGAGCCCGACCGAAGTCGGTGTCGAATTCCTCGCCCGCTTCGCCTTCGAGAGCGAACCCGTGGTTCTGGGCGGTGATGGCGATACGTCCGGTGGTGTGTTCGACGACCGGGATGTTCATGCCGCGGTGGCCGAACTTCATCTTGTACGTGCTACGCCCGAGCGCGCGTCCGAGGATCTGGTTACCGAAACAGATGCCGAAGAGCGGCAGCTTCCTCTCCAGCACCTCGCGAGTGAGCGCAACGTTGGCGTCGGCCGTTGCCGGGTCGCCCGGTCCGTTGGACAGGAACACCCCGTCCGGTTTCAGTTCCAGAATCTGCTCGATCGACGTGGCCGACGGGACGACGTGCACGCGGATACCGCGCTCGGCGAACATCCGTGGGGTGTTGGTCTTGATTCCCAGGTCCACTGCGACGACGGTGTAGCGGGCGTCGCCGCCCGTCGGCTCGATGACGTAACCGGACTTCGTGGTGACTTCACCCGCCAGGTCGGCGCCGAGCATGGAGGGCTGATCCAGGACCTGCTGCAGCATCTCGTCCTGGGTGCCCAGAGCGTCCCCGGAAAAGACGCCCGCACGCATGGATCCGCGTGTACGCAGGTGACGCACCAGTGCTCTGGTGTCGATCCCCGCGATGCCCACGACGCTCTGTGCTTCGAGCTGATCCTGCAACGAACCGGTCGCGCGCCAACTCGACGTGCGCCGAGCCGGGTCTCGAACGACGTAGCCGGCAACCCAGATCTTGTTGGGATCCTGAGCGCTGGCCGCTTCGCCGTCCTCCTGGTTCCAGCCTGTGTTGCCGATCTGCGGCGCCGTGGCGACGACGATCTGGCGGTGGTAGCTGGGATCGGTCAGTGTCTCCTGGTAGCCGGTCATGCCGGTGCAGAACACGGCCTCTCCGAGCGTCCGGCCCTGTGCACCGAAGGTGGTGCCGCGGAAGGTCCGGCCGTCCTCCAGAACAAGAACTGCGCTGCTCACGCCGTTGTCTCCTTCGAATCGTGTCGATCGGTATCGGTGTCCACCCAGATGGGGTAGACGAGTTTGTCGTCGGCGCGGAAGCCTGTGTCGATCTCGGTGCCGGTGGGAAGCGTCCAGCGGATGACGAGCAGTCCGTCCTTGCTCATGACCTTGCCCGCGAGCCCGCGTTCGGTTCGGATCACCGAGATGGACTCCTGCGGAATCCAGATTGTGGACTCCCCGGAACGCTCGAGCAGGATTCCTCGCTCGTGTCGGGACAGCTCACCGGTCGCGCGGTGGCCGATGTCGCCGACGGCGATGCGGTCCTGCCAGCTGGGGGCGATGGTGCTGCCCACGTACAGCCCGGTGGAGGGTTCGATCAGTGTCGCGCCGAGGTCGTCCGGGACCGGTGGGAACGAGCCGATCGAGTCGGCTTGACGCTTCTGCCTGCCTCGCCAACCCCAGAAGATGAGGCCGATCATCGCGATCCAGAACACGATGAACGCGATGACGATAAGAACTCTGTCCATTACTCGCTCACCTTCCGGTCATCGACACTTCCGAGTCCGAGACGGTCGGGGCGTCGAACCACACCGTCGCGAGCGGTGATTCGACCGCGCAGCAGCGTGGTGGTGACCTTGGCGGAGAAGGTCATCTCCTCGAACGGTGTGTTGTGCGACAGGCTGGCCAAGCCCTTGCCTCGCACCGTCCACGGCGAAGCGGGATCGACGAGGACGAGGTTGGCGACCTCCCCCACTTCCACGGGTCGTCCTTGATCCGGGAGGCCGACGATCTCGGCCGGACGCTCGCTCATCACCCTGGCAACACCGCGCCAGTCCAGCAGGTCGGTGTCCACCATCGTCTGCGCAACGATCGCAAGCGCGGTCTCGAGGCCCAGCATTCCTGGACGTGCCTGGGAGAATTCGCAGCACTTCTCCTGCTCCGCATGCGGTGCATGGTCGGTCGCGACGCAGTCGACCGTGCCGTCGGCCAGTCCTCGCCGGAGAGCGTCGACATCCGATGCTTCCCGGAGCGGTGGGTTGACCTTGTTGATCGCGTCGTACGTCTCGAGCCGCGAATCGTCGAGCAGAAGGTGGTGAGGCGTCACCTCGGCGGAGATCGAAATCCCCTGCCCCCGCGCCCACTTCAGGATCTCGACCGTTCCGGCAGTGGACGCATGGCAGATGTGCACCTTCGCACCCGCATCGCGCGCCAACAACGCGTCCCGGGCGACGATGGACTCCTCAGCGGCGCGTGGCCACCCGGTCAACCCGAGCCGAGCCGCAGTCGGGCCCTCGTGCGCCACGGCTCCGACGGTCAACCGAGGCTCTTCGGCATGCTGCGCGACGAGAACACCCAGAGAGCTCGAGTACTCGAGTGCCCGGCGCATGATCAACGGGTCGTCGACGCACTTGCCGTCGTCGGAGAACATCTTCACCTTGCCGACACCACCGGCCATGGTCGCCATCTCGGCGAGCTGAGTACCACCGAGCCCGACGGTCACCGCTCCGACGGGATGCACGTCGACCAAGCCGACTTCCTGCCCGCGACGCCACACGTGGTCGGTGATGACGACGGAATCGGCGACAGGCGCGGTGTTGGCCATCGCGAACACTGCGGTGTATCCGCCCAGTGCCGCGGCAGCAGATCCACTGTCGATGGTCTCGGTGTCCTCACGACCCGGCTCACGCAGATGTGTGTGCAGATCCACGAATCCGGGAAGCAGAATCTGCCCGCTCCCCTCGACGACCTCGGCATCGCCGGCGTCGAGATCGGTTCCGATCGCGGCGATCTGGCCGTCGGACACGAGAACGTCGGTGGCCGGTTGTTCCCCGTAGACGAGGACGTTGCGGAGCAGAACGCTCACAGCGCACCTCCGTCCGAGCCGACGAGCAATCGGAACAGCACCGCCATGCGCACATGAACTCCGTTCGTAACCTGTTGCAATACAGCAGTCCGCGGTGAATCCGCCACCGACGACGCAATTTCCATTCCGCGCAGCATCGGACCGGGATGCAGAACGACAGCGTGCTCGGGCAGAAGATCGAGCCGCTTCTGCGACAACCCGTAGGTGATCGAGTACTCCTTCGGCGAGGGGAAGAACCCACCGTTCATACGCTCCGCCTGCACCCGCAACATCAGCACCGCATCGAGCGCGGGCAACTCGGCGTCGATGCTGTGAGACACCCGAACCGGCCACGTCGACGCTCCGACCGGAAGCAACGTGGGCGGCGCGATGAGCACGACCTCGGCCCCCAGCGTCGACAGCAGAATCGCATTCGACCGCGCCACACGACTGTGCAGAATGTCCCCGACGATTCCGATGCGCTTGCCTTCGATGTCGCCGAGCCGCTGCCGCAACGTCAACGCATCCAGAAGCGCCTGCGTCGGGTGTTCGTGAGTACCGTCGCCTGCATTGATGACCGACGGGCCGCCGGATGCGGAAGCGTCGAAGGACCCACCGGTTCCCAGCCCAGCCGTCCACTTCGCGATCTGGTGCGCAGCACCCGACGCAGGGTGACGAACGATCAACGCATCCGCGCCCGCCGCCCGCAACGTCATCGCCGTGTCACGAAGAGACTCACCCTTGGACACCGACGAGCTGCTGGCACTGACATTGATGACATCGGCACTCATCCACTTGCCCGCCACCTCGAACGACACCCTCGTCCGGGTCGAGTTCTCGAAGAACACCGTCATCACCGTGCGTCCCCGCAACGTCGGAAGCTTCTTTACCTCCCGGCCCAGCAACGCCTGCTCGAACCGGTCCGCGTCGTCGAGCAGTTCGGTCGCGCTCTCACGGCTCAGATCCGCAACCGACAACAAATGCTTCACCGAGCGTCCTTCCCGTCTTCCTCTGGGTCACTCCTGCGGGCTCCGCTCCCGTCTTGATCCGGGTCACTCCTGCGGGCTCCGCTCCCGTCCACTTCCGGGTCACTCCTGCGGGCTCCGCTCCCGTCCACTTCCGGGTCACTCCTGCGGGCTCCGCTCCCGTCCGAAATGCTGACGCGATCGTGGCCGTCGTGCTCGACCAACTGCACCGACACGTCCTCGGTACGCGCGGTCGGTACGTTCTTGCCGACGTAATCCGCCCGGAGGGGTAGTTCGCGGTGACCGCGGTCGACGAGGACCGCCAGTTGAACGGCACGCGGTCGACCGAGGTCGCGCAGTGCATCCAGGGCCGAGCGGACCGTGCGGCCGGAGAAGAGGACATCGTCGACGAGGACCACGAGGGCGTCGTCGACGCCGCCCGAGGGGACGGACGTGCGTTCGAGGGGGCGATGCGGCTTTCCGCGAAGATCGTCGCGGTAGAGGGTGATGTCCAGCGAACCGACGGGCGGGCGGACGCCGGTGAACGTTTCGATCCGCTCGGCGAGTCGCTCGGCCAACGTGGTCCCGCGAGTCGGGATACCGAGGAGGACCACGCGGGGCGCATCCGCGGAGTCGAGTGCCGTCTTCTCGATGATCTGGTGTGCCATTCGAGACACGGTCCGACCAACGTCGGCGGCGGAGAGAAGCTCACGCGACGAGCCGGGTGACGGGGGATCAGGCGTCGAGGGATCGGGGGGCACAACGGACGCAGGCAAACTACGACCTCCTTCTCCGCCTCTCTGGACGGATCGTTAAAGGATGTCTGACGGTGTAACAGCCTAGCAACGACGCTCCCCGACGGCGTAATTCGGGGAGCGTCGCGTGAGCGGTATTACTCGCTGTCGGTGCTGCTGTTCGCGTCGTCCCGGGAGGACACCGCAGCAGCAGCTGCGCGGACCTGTGGGGCGACGAGAACGATCTGGCCGAGAACACCGTTGACGAACGACGGTGAATCGTCGGTGGACAGCTGCTTGGCCAGTTCGACCGCTTCGTCGACAGCGACGACGGGAGGCACGTCGGTGGCGTGGAACAGTTCCCACACCGCGACACGAAGGATCGCCCGATCCACCGCGGGAAGCCTGTTCAGGGTCCAGTCGGTCAGGTGATCGGAAATCACACTGTCCAGCCGGTCCAGGTTCTCCGCTACCCCGCCGACGAGAGTTTCGGTGTACTCGCTGACCGGCGCGATCGAATCGTCGCCGCGAGCGAGCTCGATGCGTTCCTTCGCCAGGTTCACAGGATCGGTGTCCCGAGCCTCGGCTTCGAACAGGAAGTCCACGGCCCGCTTGCGGGCCTTGTGGCGTGCACCGAGCTTCTTCACCGGCTCACCTTTGCCGGCCGAATGGTTCTTCTTCGACGACACGTCAGGAATTCACACGCCCGAGGTAGTTGCCGTCACGCGAATCGATCTTCAGCTTGTCGCCCGTGTTGACGAACAGCGGAACCGACACCTCGGCGCCGGTCTCGAGGGTGGCGGGCTTGGTGCCGCCGGTGGAGCGATCTCCCTGGAGGCCGGGATCGGTGTGCTTGACCTCGAGCTCGACCGTGACGGGCAGCTCGACGTACAGCGGTGCACCCTCGTGCGTCGCGACCTGGACCTTCATGTTCTCCAGGAGGAATCGTGAGCTCTCGCCGACGGTGGCCTCGCTGATGGAGATCTGGTCGAACGTGTCGCCGTCCATGAACACGAAGTCCGAACCGTCGTGGTACAGGTACGTCATGTCGCGGCGGTCGACGGTTGCGGTGTCCACCTTGACGCCCGCATTGAAGGTCTTGTCGACGACCTTGCCCGACAGGACGTTCTTGAGCTTGGTGCGCACGAACGCGGGGCCCTTGCCCGGCTTGACGTGCTGGAACTCGATGATCGACCACAGCTGGTTCTCGATGCTGAGGACAAGACCGTTCTTGAAATCGCTTGTGGAAGCCACTGGCTCTTACGTCTCCTCGTGTTTCTCGTGTTCAGGAACTGCCGTGCGTCACACGAGAGTAAGTTCCTTGCTGGTCATGGTCAGCAGCTCGGGACCGCCGTCACGGACGATGAGTGTGTCTTCGATCCGGACGCCACCGCGTCCCGAGAAATACACTCCCGGCTCGACGGTCACAGCTGCACCGCTCAGCAGTGTACCGGTGCTGGTGCGGGCAATTCCCGGCGCTTCGTGGATTTCCAGTCCGACGCCGTGGCCGAGCCCGTGGAGGAAGAACTCGCCGTAACCGGCCTCCTCGATCACCGAGCGCGACGCTGCGTCGACGGACGCCGTGCTCACACCGGGCGCAAGGGCGTCCCTGCCTGCCGTCTGCGACTGCAACACCAACGCGTACAGATCCTTCTGCCAGTCCTGCGGAGCGCCGATGACGAGTGTGCGCGTCATGTCCGAGTGATAGCCCCCGACCAGCGCTCCGAAATCGAACTTCACGAAGTCACCGGTCGCCAGGACCGCGGACGTCGGGCGGTGATGCGGAACGGCCGAGTTGGGCCCGGCTGCCACGATGGTCTCGAACGAGATTCCGTCGGCTCCGTGCTCGATCATCAGCGATTCCAGTTCTCGGGCGACCTCGAGTTCCGTACGTCCAGCAGCGACGGATCCACGCTCCACCAGCACCGCGAACGCGTCGTCCGCTGCCCGGCATGCATCGCGCAGCAGGGCTACCTCGTGCTCGTCCTTGACCATCCGCAGGTCCTCCACCAGACCGGGACTACGAACGAGATTCAGGGCGGAGTCGAGGCTCGTCCACGCCCGGTGCTGGTCGACCGTGACGACGTGGGATTCGAAGCCGATCGATGCGTTCCTGGGCGCGAGTTCGCCGCCCAGGAGGTACGACGCCGACGCGCGGTCGATCACGGCTCGCAGGTCCGGCACCTGATCGGCGACCTGGGTCACGTAACGCCCGTCCGTGCAGACGACCGTGTTGTCCTCGCGGCCCGGCGAATCGTGAATCGACACGATCAACGCGGCGTTGGACCCGGTGAATCCGGTGAGGTAGCGAATGTTGAGAAGGTCGGTGACGAGCAGGGATTCGAGATCGTTCGCTTCCATGCTTCGCCGGAGCGCGGCGCGTCTGCCGCTGTGATCTACAGGCATTCCTACAAACTACCGCCGGACAGTTCTGTGGGGTCGGACACACCTACCGGCGCGTAGGGCTAGGCTGTCCCCCATGACAGGGTGGGTGGTACGCGGAATCGGCATGTGCTTGATCAACGTGGGGGTGCGAATTCTTCTCGGCGTCACTGTGACTCAGTGGCCTCTGCACGGATCGCAACTCCGGTGGCTGGGCATCGCGGTGGTGTTGATCGCCGTCGTCGTCTGGGCGGGGCTGGACGGCATTCGGGACCGGCGGAAGAATCCAGATCCGGACTACGGCGAGGACTTGACCATGGTCTGGCTCAAGGCTGCGGCATTGGGCGGCCTGGCTGCCGGTCTGGTGACCTGGCTGGTCCAGCTCATCGTCGACTTCAGCGTCGGTCAGAACACCCTCTTCTTCGAACTGACCTCCGGGGCCGCGTTCACGGTGTTGGTCATCTTCATTCCTGCCACCATCGCGGTCTTCCTGGGTCGGCTTCTGGCGGGGCGAGAAGCCAACAAGAAACTTGCGGCCGCGGACGAGGAGCACGCCAAGGAACGGCACGACCGCCATCCGGTGGACAGCACCGCAGGTGCTCCTCAGCAGTCCGGACGGCATCAGTCCGGTCGCGATCAGGCGGGCCGAGAGCAATCGCAATGGTCGGGAGACAACTCCGACACCGAGGTCTTCCCGGCGGTCGAGAAAGACAGGTAGTCCCCTGAGCTGACCGGTGAGGGCATGTGTGCACGTGCACACATGCCCTCACTGGTCAGAGCGGACGGGTCAGAGCAGGTCGGTCAGAGCAGGATGCCGGTGGACGACGAACCCGAGTTGTCCTTCGCGATGGCCGAGTAGGCCGCCACCAGCAGGGACGGGTCCGGTCCTTCGAGACGACCCGGCTTGGCCAGCCCGTCGAGCACAACGAAGCGCAGCAGCCCCGCACGGTTCTTCTTGTCGGACTGCATTCCCTTGAGCAGGTCGCCGAAGGCGTCGCCGTCGTAGCCCACGGGAAGTCCCACTGCTTCGAGCACACTGCGATGACGGTCTGCGGTCGCGTCGTCCAGGCGGCCCGCGAGCCGGCCCAGTTCGGCTGCGAACACCAGGCCCACCGCGACTGCTGCGCCGTGGCGCCAGCGGTATCGTTCACGTCGCTCGATCGCGTGGCCGAGGGTGTGCCCGTAGTTCAGGATCTCGCGCAGGTTGGACTCCTTGAGGTCCGCGGCCACCACGCGTGCCTTGACCTCGACGGAACGCCGAATCAGCTCGGGCAGCACGGTGCCCGACGGGTCGAGCGCAGCCTCCGGGTCGGCCTCGATCAGGTCGAGGATCACCGGGTCGGCGATGAAGCCCGTCTTGATGACCTCGGCGAGACCCGCGACTATCTCGTTGCGCGGGACCGTTTCCAGTGTGGCCAGGTCGACCAGGACCGCCGACGGCTCGTGGAACGACCCGACGAGGTTCTTGCCGGCCTCGGTGTTGATGCCCGTCTTGCCGCCGACGGCAGCGTCGACCATCGCAAGCAGCGTCGTCGGGACGTGGACGATCTTCACGCCGCGCATCCACGTCGCAGCGACGAAACCCGCCAGATCTGTGGCGGCACCGCCGCCGAGGCTCACCACAGCGTCGGATCTCGTCAGTCCGATTCGTCCGAGAACCTCCCAGCAGAAGCCGGCCACGGCAAGTTCCTTGCCGTCCTCGGCATCGGGGATCTCGATGCGGTGAGCATCGATTCCCTTCGCCGCCAACGATTCTCGTACCACTTCGGCGGTCTCGGTCAGCGGAGGTTGATGGAAGATGGCAACGGTCGCCACACCGGCGAGTTCGTCGACCAGATCGTTCAACAATCCCCGTCCGATGATCACCGGGTAGGGAGCAGCCGTTTCGACCATGACGCGCACAGGCTCGGTCATATCGGTCACCTCACACTTTTCTGCTCGTGGTACTGGGTCAGTTTCGAGACGACCTGCCCGACAACCCGCGCCGGACTTCGACCGTCGGTACGTACTCGAATGGACGCGACTCCGCGGTAGAGAGGTCGACGTGTTCGCATCAGATGTTGGTACTTCGCGCGTGGATCGGGCCCGGCCAACAGTGGCCGGGCGGTGTTCGCGCCAGTGCGCCGCAGGCCCTCGGCGACACTGATCTCGAGGTACACGACGGGCAACGGCGCCAGAAGTGCTCGGGTCCGTTCGGACAACACCGAACCACCTCCGAGGGAGACGACGCCGGAGTGCGTCGCCAACGCCTCTGCGACGACGGTCTCCTCGATGCTTCGGAAGGCCGGTTCCCCATCTTGCGAGAAAATGTCCGCGATCGTGCGCCCCGTGGTCCGTTCGATGGCCACGTCGGTGTCCAGAAGCTCGAGCTCCAGCGCCGCGGCGACCCGTCGACCGATCGTGGACTTGCCGGCGCCGGGCGGGCCGACCAGCACCGCGTACGGAGTCATCGCGGAGGTCGGGCAGCTGTGCCCTTCACGTAGTGATCGACGTTGCTGACCGTCTCCGCCAACGAATCTCCACCGAACTTCTCCAACGCTGCCTGCGCGACGACGAGAGCCACCATGGTCTCGGCGACGACCCCCGCGGCGGGCACGGCGCACACGTCGGAACGCTGGTGAATGGCGACGGCTTCGTCGCCGGTACTCATGTCGACCGTCGCGAGAGCACGAGGCACCGTGGAGATGGGCTTCATGGCCGCGCGGACGCGGATGGCTTCACCGTTGGTCATTCCGCCCTCGAGCCCACCGGCGCGGTTGGTGGAACGGAGAATGCCGTCGGGCCCGGGTGTCATCTCGTCGTGCGCGGCGCTGCCGCGTCGACGGGCAGTCTCGAAGCCGTCGCCGACCTCGACACCCTTGATGGCCTGGATCCCCATGAGTGCGGCAGCGAGCCGTGCGTCGAGCCGCCTCTCGCCGCTGACGAAGGACCCGAGACCCACGGGCAACCCGTGCACGACGACCTCGACGATTCCGCCGAGGGTGTCGCCGTCTCGCTTGGCTGCTTCGATCTCGGCGATCATCGATTCCTCGGCCGCCTTGTCGAACGCCCGCACCGGACTTGCGTCGATGGCGTCGAGGTCGTCACCGTGCGGCGGCGGGCCGACGTAAGGGTCGGAGGCACCGATGGAGATGACGTGCGAGACGACGTCGACACCGAATGCCTGCTTCAGGAATCGACGGGCGACGGTGCCGATCGCGACACGAGCCGCGGTCTCACGCGCACTCGCGCGCTCGAGAACCGGGCGGGCGTCGTCGAATCCGTACTTGAGCATGCCCGAGTAGTCGGCGTGGCCCGGCCGTGGGCGTGTCAGCGGTGTGTTGCGTGCGAGATCCGACAGGACGCTCTGATCGATGGGATCGGCCGACATGACCTGCTCCCACTTCGGCCACTCGGTGTTACCCACCTCGATGGCGATGGGGCCACCGAGGGTACGACCGTGCCGCACACCGCCGGTGATGGTGACCTTGTCCGCCTCGAACTTCATCCGCGCACCTCGGCCGTACCCAAGACGGCGACGAGCGAGTTGAGTGGCAATGTCCTCGGAGTTCACCTCGACGCCCGCCACCATTCCTTCGAGAATGGATACGAGAGCGGGACCGTGGGATTCTCCGGCAGTTATCCAGCGCAGCACAGCGACCATCTTTTCACGTCGGGGCCACGGTGATCGCCAGCAGGGTCGCCGCGCACATCGCCGGGCCGTGGGGCACTGCGACGTGGCGTCGCCCGGCGAGGACACAGGCCATCCCGGCCGCCCCGGTGAGCAGCGGCGCAGTCACGGCCGCCATGACCCACGCGTCCACACCGAACTGTCCCGCGACGCCTCCGACGGTGAACGCCAACTTGACGTCACCGGCACCGAACGCGCGTGGCACCGCCAGGTGCACCACCAGATAACACCCGAACAATGCACCGGCGCCCGCGAACGTCGCACCGTACTCGTCACCGGTGACAGCCCAACCGATCAGTCCGGCCGCCCCGACGCCGGTGAGGAGGTTCGGGAGCCTGCGAGTCGCGAGGTCGACCGCGCTGGACACCACGCACCACAGGACGAACAGAGCGCACCACGTCACGGGAATCACTCTGGACCGAGCACCCGAGGGAGCCGACGCGACGTCCCAGCTCGGACATTGCCCTGTGCACAACCGCCGACCTGTGGACAACGCGCAGGCTGTTCACCGGACGGCGCTACGGCGCGGCGAGGGCGGCGCGCATCTCGTCCTTGGGTGCGGGCCGACCCGTGAACTGCTCGACCTGCCCGTACGCCTGGTTCAGCAGCATGGCCAGACCGGAGACGACGGTGCCGCCTGCGCCGCGGACTGCGTCGGCCAACGGAGTCGGCCACGGGTCGTAGATCGCGTCGAGGACGACGGGAGCCTGCGCCATCGCGTGTGCGTACGGTGCGGCGCCGTTCGCCGGAACGGTACTGACCAACACCGACGACGCAGCCGCAGTGTCGGCCAGTTCGGGATCGTCGACGGCCAGAAAAGCTGCGCGCACTCCCGACGCCGCCGCGCAGTCGAGGGTGTCCTGTGCTCTCTCACGCGAGCGTGCGACGACGGTGACCGATGTCGCGCCCAATTCGGCCAGGGCGACGATCGCCGGCCGTGACGTGCCACCGGCTCCGACGACGGTGACGGCCGTTCCCGTCAGATCGTCGGTCCCGGCTTCCCTCAACGCCCCGAGCACACCGTCGACGTCGGTGCAGTCAGCTCGCCAGTGCCCGTCGACGCGAACGAGCGTGTTGGCCGATCCAGCGAGCACAGCACGTTCGGTGCGTTCGTCGGCGTAGGTGAGGGCCGCGACCTTGCCCGGCATCGTCACCGACAGACCGATCCAGTCGGAGGCGAGCCCGTCGACGAGCCCGGGAAGCTGCTCCCCCGTGCATTCGATTCTCTCGTACGTCCAGTCGGTCAACCCGAGGGCGGCGTACGCAGCACGGTGGAGAAGCGGAGACTTCGAGTGCCCGATGGGGCTCCCCAGAACAGCAGCATGCACCGATCAGCGGCCGCTCTCGAGGAAGCCGTCCTCGACCAGTCCGATGTTCGCAAGGTGCTCGTCGTAGCTGCGGGTGAACAGCGTGTCGCCCGCCGCGTTGATGGTGACGAAGTACAGCCAGTCACCGTCGGCCGGCGCTTCGACCGCTTCCACCGCCGCGACGCTCGGCGCGGCGATCGGAGTGGCCGGGAGTCCTTCCATCGCATAGGTGTTCCACGGAGTAACGGTCGCCCGGTCGAGGTCGGTCGTCGCGACCTCGGTGGTGTCGAGCGCGTAGTTGACCGTCGAGTCGAACTCCAGCTTCTGAGGCTCGGCCAGGCGGTTGATGATCACCCGCGCGACCTTGCTGAAGTCCGCAGGCAACGACTCACGTTCGACGAGGGATGCGGCGACCAGAGTCTGATACGGATCGAGGCCGGAATTGGTTCCGGCGGTCAGGATTCCGGTGCTCTCGTACGTAGCGGCGCTCTCGGACACGAGCTGACTCAGGATCTCGCCCGGCGTGGCGGTGGGATCGATGTCCCAGCTGCCTGCCGCGATCAGTCCTTCGAGTTGACGATCACGATCGGGGACCCCACGTACCTGATCGGTTGCCCATGCCGGGACCCCCAACGCAGTCGGGTCGTCGACGCCACCCGCGGCGTTGAAGTCCTCGTACGAGATGCAGGTGGGGGTTCCGCTTCCCGTCGCGTCGACGCAACTGGCCTCGGACAACAGCGTGTAGATGCCCTTCTTGACCGCGTCGGTGTTGACGTCACGCGAGTCGTGCAGCTGGCGTCCCTCGGAGATCACCACACTTCCGACGCGCGACGCCGGGTCCACCAGAGTGGCGACGGCTTCGGATGCCGGCACATTGCTGGGCAGCAGGTAGTAACCCGGCTGCACCGACGCCATCGCGGAGTTCTGGACTGCGGCGCCCATGAACGCCCCCTCGCTGGCGACGACTCCCTTGGCGACGGCCTCGCCGCCGATCTGCTGCGCCGTGTCACCGGGATGGACCCGGACGACGACGGAGTCTCCGCGGGCACCGGCCGGGTAATCCTCCGCGACGACAGCGCCACCGGAGAACCGGTCGTACACGAAGTAGCCTCCGCCCGCGAGCACGAGAATCAGGACGAGGCCGAGTGTGGCCCCGATGATGCGGCCGCGCTTGCGCCGGCTACCGGCTTTGCGTGCGTGCCTTGTCTGCGCCCTGCTCCGGCCGACCTCCTGCGGCAGGCCTCTGGGGGCAGCGCCCTCGTGTACGGCACGATGGAACTCGCTGCCCTCCCCGGTCGGGTAGCCGATCGGATCGGTGTGGGCCTCGTCCTCGTGCTGCCTGTAGTTCACTCGCCGACCTCCGGGATGCGACTCTGCTCTTCCGACGGGGTGGAAACTGGGTGTTCTTGCCGAGCGAGATGCGCCGAACGTTCGTCCAGCCATCCCTGAAGGATTGCGACGGCCGCGGCCTGATCGATCACGCCGCGTTGGGCTTTCGCGCGAACGCCGCTGTCGCGCAGCGCACGCGACGCCGTCACCGTGGTGAGTCGTTCGTCGGCCATACGGATCGGAACGTCCGGTATGTGCCGTGCGAGTACGCGAGCGAAACCCTGGGCTGCTTTGACGGCGGAGCCGCTCTCGCCGCGCAACGTCCGCGGCAACCCGACGACGATCTCGACGACCTCGTATTCGCGGGCGAGCTCGACGACACGAGCGACATCGGATGCGTCCGCGCCTTTCGCCTTGGCTCTGGCCACGGTCTCGACCGGTGTGGCCAGTACGCATCCCGGGTCGCTCGATGCGACACCGATACGGACACTGCCGACGTCGATCCCGAGCCGTCTCCCTGGTCCCGGGTCGTCGAACCCTGGCCGATCCGGCGTCCGACCGGCGCCGGATCGGGCTGTGGATTCACTCACGATCAGGCGTCGACTGCTTCGGAGATACGAGCACGGACGGCCACGAGGGCCTGGGCGATGCCGTCCGGATCGGATCCGGAACCCTGCGCGGAATCGGCTTTACCGCCGCCACGTCCGCCGATCGCCGGACCGAAACTGCCGACGAGTTCGCCTGCCTTCACGCCTGCGTCCTGAGCGGCCTTGTTGGTGACGACGACGAACGGCACCTTGCCGTCCACCGAGCCGAACAGCACGACGACCGCCGGGTCACTGCCGAGCCTGCCTCGTACGTCGGTCGCGAGGGTCCGCAGGTCGTTTCCGCCCACACCGTCCGGTGCCCGAGAGATGACCGCCCGAACGCTGCCGATCCGCTCCGCGCCGGCGGCCAGATCCCCGGCCGAGGACAGAACCGCAGCAGCCTTGACGGCCTCGAGCTCCTTCTCCGCCACGCGGAGCTTCTCCACCAGCGTCTCGATTCGGGCCGGCACCTCCTCGCTCGGAACCTTCAGGGACGACGCGACTCCCGCGAGAAGCGCACGTTCCTTCGCCAGGTACCGGTACGAATCGAGTCCGACGAATGCCTCCACGCGGCGCACACCCGACCCGACCGACGACTCTCCCAGCAATGTGACGGGCCCGATCTGCGAGGAATGCTCGACGTGCGTGCCGCCGCACAGCTCCATCGAGAACGGCCCGCCGATCTCCACGACACGCACCTCGTCGCCGTAGTTCTCACCGAACAGCGCCATCGCGCCCATCGCCTTGGCACTCGCGAGATCAGTCACGGACGTGTTGACCGCGAAGTCGGCGCCGATCGCATCGTTCGCGACGGCTTCGATGTCGCTTCGCTGCGATTCCGTCAGCGCACCCTGCCACGAGAAGTCGAACCGCAGATAGCCGGGCTTGTTCAGCGAACCGGCCTGAGTTGCGTTGGGGCCCAGAATCTGTCGGAGTGCGGCGTGCACCATGTGCGTACCCGAGTGGCCCTGCGTCGCGCCCTTGCGCCACGCCGGATCGACGGACACACGTACCACGTCGCCTTCGGTGATCTGCCCTGTCTGCACCGTCACCTTGTGCGTCCACACCTTCTTGGCGATCTTCTGCACATCGTCGACCTCGACCGACAGTCCAGGCGCCGTGATGGTGCCGATGTCCGCGATCTGACCACCGGACTCCGCATACAGCGGACTCCGGTCGAGGATCACCTCGACAGATTCCCCGGCAGTGGCCGTCGGGACACGGACGCCGCCGGAGATCAGGGCGAGAACGTTCGCCTCCGAGGACAACTCGTCGAACCCGGTGAACTCGGTCGGCCCACGATCGACGACTTCCTTGTACACCGACAGGTCGGTGTGCGCATGCTTGCGGGCCCGGGCGTCGTCCTTGGCGCGTTGACGTTGCTCGGCCATGAGCGACCGGAACCCGTCCTCGTCGACGGTCAGCCCCGCCTCCGACGCCATCTCGAGCGTCAGGTCGATCGGGAATCCGTAGGTGTCGTGCAGCGCGAACGCTTCGGCACCGCCGATCGTCTTCCTGCCCGAGGACTTGACCGTCTCCGCGGCCGTGTCGAACAGCTTGGACCCCGAAGTCAGGGTCTTCAGGAACGCCGTCTCCTCGCCGACCGAGACGTTGAGGATGCGGTCGAACCCGGAGACCAACTCGGGGTACGACTCGGCCATCGTGTCTCGGACGACGGTGATCAGCTGAGCCATCGTCTGATCCGGTGCACCGAGCAGACGTGCGGACCGCACGATTCTGCGCAGCAGACGCCGCAGTACGTAACCGCGTCCGTCGTTGCCGGGGTTGACTCCGTCGGAGATCAGCAGTGCCGCCGTGCGGGCGTGGTCCGCGATGACACGAAAACGAACATCGTCGGTGTGATCGACGCCGTACGTGCGTCCGCTGAGTTCCTCGGCCTTGGCGATGACCGGACGTACCAAGTCGGTCTCGTACACGTTGTCGACGCCCTGCAGCAGGAACGCGACACGCTCGACGCCCATGCCGGTGTCGATGTTCTGCTTCGGCAGCGGACCGAGGATCTCGAAGTCGTCCTTGCTGATCCCCTGGCCGCGCTCGTTCTGCATGAAGACGAGGTTCCAGATCTCGATGTAGCGATCCTCGTCGGCCTCGGGACCACCGTCGACTCCGTACTCGGGGCCACGGTCGTAGTAGATCTCGGAGCACGGACCGCACGGCCCGGGGATCCCCATCGACCAGTAGTTGTCCGCCATGCCGCGACGCTGGATCCGCTCGTCCGGAATCCCGGCGAGTTCCTTCCACAGCGCGATTGCCTCGTCGTCGTCGAGGTACGCCGTCACCCAGATGCGCTCGGGATCGAACCCGTAGCCACCGTCCTCGACGCTTCCCGTCAGCAGCGACCACGCGAACTTGATGGCGTCACGCTTGAAGTAATCGCCGAACGAGAAATTGCCGGCCATCTGGAAGAAGGTGTTGTGGCGCGTCGTGATCCCGACGTTCTCGATATCCAGTGTGCGGACGCACTTCTGGACGCTGGTGGCCGTTGCGTACGGCGGAGTCTGCTGACCCAGGAAGTACGGAACGAACTGCACCATGCCCGCATTGACGAACAGCAGGTTGGGGTCGTCGAGCACGAGCGAGGCACTGGGCACTTCGGTGTGCCCCGCCTTCACGAAGTGGTCGAGGAAGCGCCTGCGAATGTCATGGGTTTGCACTGGTACAGGTTAACCGGAGAACCACGGCGCCCGCGCATGCGCCGCGACCTGCGCGTCATCCACCGCGCACGATCCTGCGGAGCTTGCCGACGCGTGTGCCGATCTCCCGTTCGACTCCGTGATCGGTGGGTTCGTAGTAGTTCACCCCGACCAGCTCGTCGGGCGGGTACTGCTGACGAAGAACCCCACCGGGATCGTTGTGCGGGTATTTGTATCCGACCGCGTTGCCGAGCGCCTCGGCGCCCTTGTAGTGGCCGTCACGAAGATGAGGAGGGACGGTGCCGGACTTCCCTGCCGCGACGTCGGCCATGGCCGCACCGAGTGCAGCGATCACAGCACCCGATTTGGGTGCCGTCGCCAGATGGATGGTGGCCTGAGCCAGCGCCAGCCGCGCCTCCGGCATACCGATCATCTGCACCGCCGTCGCGGCGGCCGTCGCGGTCTGAAGCGCAGTGGGGTCTGCCATACCGACGTCCTCGCTCGCATGAACGACGAGTCGCCTGGCGATGAACCGAGGGTCCTCCCCTGCCGTGATCATCCGTGCCAGATAATGCAGTGCCGCATCGACATCCGACCCACGAATCGATTTGATGAACGCGCTGATGACGTCGTAGTGCTGGTCTCCGTCGCGGTCGTACCTCACCGCCGCCTTGTCCACGCTCGCTTCGACGGTCGCCAGATCCAGCACCGGCCCGGTAGCCGCACCCGCCGCTGCCTCCAGCGCGGTCAGTGCGCGTCGGGCATCACCTGCAGCGAGTCGGACGAGATGTTCCATCGCGTCCTCGTCGATGGACACCGCACCGTCGAGTCCGCGTGGATCGTTCGCAGCGCGGGTCAGCAACATCTCGATGTCCGACGACGCGAGAGGCTGCAACTGCAGCACGAGCGACCTCGACAGCAACGGTGACACCACCGAGAACGAGGGATTCTCCGTCGTCGCGGCGACCAGAAGCACGATGCGGTTCTCCACCGCGGCGAGCAACGCGTCCTGCTGTGTCTTGGAGAACCGGTGTACCTCGTCGATGAAGAGGACGGTCTGTTCACCCGCCGTCAGTCGACGTCGCGCGAGATCGATGACCCCGCGGACTTCCTTCACACCGGCCGACAACGCGGACAGGGCCTCGAACTTGCGTCCGGTTGCGCCCGAGATGAGCGAGGCGAGCGTGGTCTTGCCCGTCCCCGGAGGTCCGTAGAGCATGACCGACGACGCGCCGGAACCGTCGACGAGCCGCCGCAGAGGTGCTCCCGGCTTCAGCAGATGGCTCTGGCCGACGACCTCGTCCAGCGTGACGGGGCGCATCCGCACCGCCAACGGCGCCTCGGGTGGCGTGTACGGACGCGCCTGAAACGACTGTTCGGGGACCGAATCCAGCTCACCCGGGGTGGATGGCTCGTCGGTCGGCGCGTCGAACAGACCGTGGTCGTCGTTGTCGTCCAGACCGGAGCCGAAACTCGCGTTCATTCCCCGATCAGCGATCCCACTTGCTCTCCAGCGCCGTGACGACGCGGAGGGCGAACGCGGCGACATCGGTGTCACCCGTCCGAGTTGCTTGGTCGACGAGGACGTTCCATCGAGAGATGAGCGCATCCGAACGCGGCACCGACAGATGATGCGCGCGCGCAGCAGCGATACGGGTGTGGTCGTTCGGGAGGAACCAGTACGTCGTCAACCAGACCCAGATGAGCTGCGCATCCAGGATCTTCGACGCCAGAACACCGTCGTCGGCCAGATGCGGCCAGATGCCGACGACCTCGGCGCGCCACGCGTCGATCATGGCCTGCGCTCGGTCGGCGGACAGCTCGAAGTGGCACAGGCAGCCGGGGAACGACGCCAGCGCGTACGTGATGTCCAGTGTGGCGTCGCGGAAGCCACCCCACTCGTAGTCCAGGAAGCGGACACCTTCCTCGTTGACGAGGATGTTGTCCGGGCAGAGGTCGGACGGACTGAAAGCACGAAACGCACCGTGGGCGAACAGGCGGCCGCTGCGCTCGACACGTTCACGCACAGCGTCCGGAGTGTCGGTGATGCCGAGGTCCTCCTCGAGCATCCGGGGGACGGCGACGAGCGCGTCGGGGATCTGCGCCGAGATACCGTCGGCACTGGTCGGTACACCGGCCCGACGGAGCAGTGCCGCGAAATCGTCTTCTCGGCCCACCGTCGCAGCGTGCATACGCCCGAGCGCCTGCGCCATGGCCATCAGCGAGTTGGTGACCGACGCTGCATCGGAGTGCTTCAGTAGCGCCGTGATGGGGCTCGCGTCGCCGAGATCGCTGAGAATCAGCAGACGTGCACCCAGATCGTAGGCGAGCAGATCCGGACCTGGCCTGCTGTCGGTGGCGAGTGCCGTGGCGAATTGGTACGACGCGGCTTCCCGAAGAAACGCGGAGGGGCCACCGGACTCGGTGTCGGCCGCCGAGTCGACCTCGGGACCGAGATCGGCAGACGCTTCCCTGACCTGCTTGATCACGAGAGTGCGTGGCAGCTGAAAGGGGTTTTCCGCCACCCGAACTCGGAGGACGGTTGCTTGACCACTGCCTCCGAGATCGACTGGGTCCACCAGCCTGACAGGTGCGCCGGTGCGCCTCGTCAGCAGGTGCTGAGCGGCGGCCACCACCTCGGATACAGGGTCTGCCAATGTCGCGGTCATCGGCTACCAAGATACCCGGTAGTTCCGACAGACTGTGGCGCCTGACGGCACCTACTGGAGGAACCTACGTACCGATTTCGTCACGACGCAGGAAAACCGACCGGAGCGACGTCCACGGACACCGAGATGCTGCTTTCCTCCGCCTCGGTGTAGATGACGCCTCGTAGTGGCGGAACGTCGGCGTAGTCACGGCCCCACGCCACCGTCGTGTACCGCTCGTCGACGAGTTGGTCGTTGGTCGGGTCGAAGGCGAGCCATCCAGCCGCGCCGGTCCACACGGCAGCCCAGGCGTGGGTGGCGTCCACCCCGATCATCCGTTCCTTGCCCGGTGGGGGTTCGGTAGCCAGGTAGCCGGACACGTATCGAGCAGCAAGACCTTTCGCCCGCAGGCACGCGATCGCGAGCCTGGCGAAATCCTGGCACACGCCCGATCGCGCCTCGAGCACGTCCGCGACCTTCGTCGACACCGTCGTGGAGCCGGACTGGTAGGTGAAATCGGTGAAGATGCGGTGCGTCAGATCGACGATCGCCTCTCGGAGTGGCCGACCTGCCGGAAAGCTCGCCTCCGCGTACTCCACGACGCCGTCGGTGATCTCCGGCGTGACGAGGTCGAGAACGAACTCCACGGCCGTGGCACGTGCACCGGACGCGGTGTACTCCCCCGGTGCCTGCGGCCTGGCCGTCTCCCACGGTTCCGTCGCACCCGACTCCAGGTCCCGAGTGGACGGCTCGTCGACCTCCACGAGCGAATCGGCGGTCACGACCAGTCTGTCGTGGTCGCTCGTCACGTGGAAGTACACGTCCTCGTTTCCGAAGACATCGACGCCGTAGGACTGATCCGTCGGCGCCGGCAGCACCTCGACCGACTTCTCGAGGCAACGTTGACCCTCGAACTCCCGCGGAGCGAGAAACCCGCGTCCGTACGACGAGGTCACGCGATCCGAATACGTGTAGGTGGTGATGTGCCGGATTCTGTACCGCCTGCTCATCGGAAATCACCACTTCCCGTCGTCTGACGTTGCGAGAGGTTACCGCCGACCGTCCCCCACAGCGGCTGAGTCCCGCCGGGAAGCACCATGTGCGTCGCCAGCACCACACGAGAGAGTTCCTCGAGCTGATCGTGAATGCCGTCCACCAATTCGACGAGGTCCACCCGCCTACCCGAGGCGTCGACGCTTTCGAGGTCGCCCGGATCCACGCGTCGCAGCCGCACCGCGATCTGTTCGACGAGTTGTTCCGCCCGCGACGTGCCCGACGCGTCGGGAAGCGCTCCGAGATCGTCCTTGACTCGATCCAACTGATAGACCAACGATCGTGGGTTGTATTCGTCGAACAACAGCAGCTGCGCGACGGCGGCGGGGCGTGCACGGCCCCGGTTGCGACGACGATAGATCACCGACGATTCCGCCGCGCTGAGCACGGAATCGATGACCGCCTGCTCGGTCGACGGTGTCAACGCATGGCTCAGCGTGGCGGACAGCAGTGCCGTCAGCTGAAGCCCGCGCTCGATCCGGCGGCCGCAGTCCATCAGGTACCAGCCCGCGTCACGCACCATCGACTCGGACGCCAGACCGGACAGTGACAGCAGACCGCGCAGCACCGAAGACTGCGACGCCGCCAGTTGTGCGCCGTCGGCGGTGTCGGTGTCGGTTAGCTCGCCCAGCGCTGCCTCGATCCGGCTCAGAACAGCCCAGGTGTCGTTCGACAGCTGATCCCTGACACCTCGCGCGGCTTGCTGCAGACGATCCACCGACTGTGCGACCGAGCCGAGTCGGTCCACGTCGAGCATCAGCGACCGAAGCTCGGCGACCGCGTCGGCGCAGACGTCCTCGTCGAAGAAGCCGGGGCCGGTACGAGACACCTTCGTCACGGCCTGCAGCAGGATGGGCAGGCTGTCGCTGCCGTCCAGCCACGGCATCGAGCGGTAATCCTGGTGTCGTTCGCGCGCCGCGATCAACAGACGTGTCATGTCCTCGGCGCGTTCGCTGTAGCGCCCGAACCAGAACAGATCGCCGAGCACGCGAGGCGAGCTGACGACGTCGACGTTCTCGGTCGCCGCGTACTGCGGCAACTCCTCGACCGAGGCGGGCGGCGTGTGGGCAGCCGAATCGGCCGTGGTCACCCGCTCGGCGGAACGCACCCACACGTCCTTCGACGCCACCGTGATCAGCGGGTCCGCCACGGGCGAGGTGACCAGGACCTGCCCCAGGCCGCCCGTCATCGGCGTGTATCCCGTTCGCTGGGCGACGCTGAACAGCCTCATCCCCACTTCGGCGGCACCGATCGTGCCGCCGAAACCCGACCCGGCGGGTGCACTGGAGAACTCGGGGACTTCCTGACCGACCCACGTCCACGGCTCGGCACGCAGACGATCGACGAATTCGCCTGCCGCGGCATCGGTCAGGTCGTGGCCGACGACGGTGTCACGAGTCGTCACGGATCGGAAGATCAACGAGCGAACGCCTGCCGTCAGACGCGAGACCCCGTGCCGCTCCCCGCCCCAGATCGACGGCGTCGACTCGAGCAGCAGGTCCTCGTCGAGCAACGCGCGACTCAGCGCGGGCAGAAGAGAAGGAAGTGCCGGATTCTCGAGCACACCACTGCCGAGGGTGTTGACCACGGTGACTGCACCGCGACGTAGAACCTCGACCAGCCCCACGACACCCAACCGCGAATCGGGACGCAGATCCAACGGGTCGGTGAACTCGGCGTCGACGCGCCGCAGGACCACGTCCACCCGGCGAAGTTTGCCGAGCGAACGCATCCACAGGCATCCGTCGCGCACCACCAGATCGGCGTTCTCCACCAGCGGGAACCCGAGCACAGTAGCGAGGTACGCCTGGTCGAAAGCCGTCTCCGAGTGCGATCCGGGACTGAGGACCACGACGACGGGGTCCTCGGCAGCCGCGGGGGCGGCGTCGATGAGCGCAGACCGGACGGCGCGAGCGAAGGTCGACAACGGGCGCGGATTCGTGTCCTGGAACAACTCGGGCGTCGCCCGCGACATCACACGGCGGTCCGCGAGCGCGTACCCGATTCCCGACGGCGCCTGTGTTCGATCGGCGACCACTCGGAACCGACCGTCGGATGCCCGGCCCACGTCGGCGGCGTGGAAGAACAGTTGCCGTGGACCTGGCACGGTGATCCCGTGCGCCTCACGGACGTACCCGGGGTCGCCGAACACCAGTTGCGGAGGAATCACACCGTCGGTGACCGTGCGCATGTCGCCGTAGAGATCGGTGAGAACTGCATCGAGCAGACGCGCGCGCTGGATCAGTCCGGCCTCGAGAACATCCCAGTCCTCGGCGGCCAGCACCAGCGGGATGCCGTCGAGGCCCCACCTCACCGGAGTCGTGAGCGCCTCGGACGCCCCCACCGACACGGGGTTGTACGTGATCCCGTGCTCGTCGACGAGGCTGCGAACTCGATTCTGCAGGGCGCGTTCGCCTCCGCGACCGGCCCGATCGAGCCCGACGATCAGTTCCGACCACTGCCGACGGAGGCCCGAGACTTTCCCGTCTCTCTCGCCGGCGCCGTCACTCAGCAGTTCGTCGTACCGGTCGTCCGAGCCCGGCAACCCGCGCCGACGGCTGCGATACGCCTCGACCGCTTCCGTCGACGCGAATCCGACCGCCGAACCGGGCGCACCCGACGACGTCACCGACTCGGGCGACGCGCCGACAGGGGCCACGCTGCTCGGTGTCGCATCCACGGGCACCATCGAGTCGTCATTCCTTCCGTCGGGCGTCGCGGGTGGCCGCGCGGGCCACTAGCCGGCGTAGACACCCGTACGCCGGAGATCCAACATGCCAGGCGCCGTCACGTCGATCGATTGGCGCGCCTGCAACTCGAGCAATCTTGCTACGTCCACCTTGCCGGAGGTGAACCCGCCCTCCTCGAATCGACCGTTGCGGCGCGCCTCGGCCTCGACCGAGTTCACCGGCGGCCCGTCGTAGGACCGCCCACCTGGATGAACCACGTGGTAGGTGCAGCCTCCGACTGCTCGTCCCGTTTGCTTTTCCACGAGGTCGAACCGAAGCGGACTCTGTACCTCGATGGTCGGGTGCAGTTCACTCGGCGGCTGCCACGCCCGGTAGCGGACGCCGGCGACCTGAACGTCCTGCCGTTCGGTCCGCAGCATCGGCACCGGAACCCCGTTGCACGTGACCATGTATCTGCCGTCGTCCGCACCGGCGATCTTCACCTGAAGCCGCTCGACGGACGAGTCGACGTACCGGGCGGTGCCGGACGACGTCGACTCCTCACCCAGTGTGTTCCACGGTTCGATCGCGCCGCGCAGTTCCAATTCCGCATCACCGATCACGGTGGTCCCCAACCGCGGAAACCGGAATTCGGTGAAGGGGTCCAGCCAGCTGGTGTCGAATTCGATATCGTGCTCTCTCAGGTCCTCCGCGACTCGGCCGATGTCGCTGATCACGAAGTGCGGCAACATGTATCGGCCGTGCAGGTTCGACCCGTGCCGAATCAGCGGCGCGTCGAGCGGTGTGTCCCAGAACCTCGACACCATCGACCGCACGAGCAGCGACTGCACCATCGCCATCTGGTGGTGCGGCGGCATCTCGAATCCGCGCAGTTCCAGGAGACCCAATCGGCCGCGTGTGCTGTCCGGGCTGTAGAGCTTGTCGATGCAGAACTCCGCACGGTGTGTGTTGCCGGTGATGTCGGTCAGCAGATGGCGAAGCGCGCGATCCACCACCCATGGCGACGCCGTCCGGTCCGACCCCGTCAACCTCTGGATTTCACTGAACGCGACCTCCAGTTCGTACAGCGCCTCTTCGCGGCCCTCGTCGGCGCGCGGCGCCTGCGACGTCGTTCCGATGAAGCGACCCGAGAACAGATACGACAACGACGGATGTCGCTGCCAGTGAGTCAGGAGCGACACCAGCAGGTCCGGTCGGCGCAGAATCGGCGAATCCGACGGCGTGACGCCACCCAGAGTGATGTGGTTGCCGCCGCCGGTCCCCCGCGTCGTGCCGTCGTTGTCGAATCCTTCCGTGCTCAGCCGTGATCGGCGTGCTTCGCGGTACAGCGTCTCCATCAGCTCGTTCTGTTCCGCCCAGGACGACGACGGTTGAACGTTCACCTCGATGACGCCGGGATCGGGGGTGACTGTCAATGTCTGCACGCGTGGATCCGACGGAGGTCCGTAGCCCTCGATGACGACGGGCGTCTCGATCGCCGACGCGGCGTCCTCCACCCGAGCGACCAGATCGACGAAGTCCTCCAACCGGTCCACGGGAGGCATGAACACATGCAGGACGCCCTCCCGCACTTCGGCGACGAGCGCCGTCACGCCGTTGCCGCCGACGACGCCCCGATTCGACTCGTTCGCCAGTGCGAGTCGCGCGTATCGCGCCTCGGCCGGGTCGACGGGCCGAGGTGGACGCTGCGTCATCTGACGCGCAGGCAACGGATCCTTGCGGTCGGTCGGGTCCGACGGATTCTCCGGCGGACCACCGGTCCACGAGATGGCACTGAGCGGAAGCCGCAAGCCTGCAGGCGAGTCGCCCTCGAGAAGCACGATGCGACCACGGCGGAGAGTCCAATCCGCGCTGCGCCACCCCGTGCCGTCGGGAGTTCTGCCGATGGGCAGAACGAACGCCGCTGGTTCGTCGGTACTGGACTCGAGCTTCGCCAGCAACGCCGCACGGGCGTCCGGGGTGTCGGTGCCGGGTTCGATGTCGGCGTCGACGGGCGGATCGCCGTACGGCTGCCGGACGTAGTCGAGTAGCCGCACCAACGGATCCTCGAACGCCGGTCGTGCCTGCTCTGCCGGTAATCCCAGGCCTTCCACCAGTTTTTCCACCAGAGCCCGGGACGCGGAGTTGTCGACGTCGGCGGGCCGCTCGTCGGCAGGAAGCCACGGATCGGCGATCAGATCGGAGTCGCTCCACAACGATTCACCGTCGGTCCGCCAATACAGACCGACCTGCCACCGCGGCAACGGCTCACCGGGGTACCACTTGCCCTGGCTGCGTTGGACCAACCCGTCGGGTGCGTAGATGGTGCGCAGACGCTCGGCGAG
This sequence comes from Rhodococcus sp. RS1C4, assembly GCF_002258225.1. Classification (NCBI taxonomy): domain Bacteria; kingdom Bacillati; phylum Actinomycetota; class Actinomycetes; order Mycobacteriales; family Nocardiaceae; genus Rhodococcus; species Rhodococcus sp. RS1C4. The sequence goes on from NZ_NOXZ01000045.1 coordinate 40,131, forward strand.
TGCGCTGGCCAGGATTCGCTTGTGCGGACCGTCGGCGGTGGTGTTCCATTCGGGCGCGTCCTGATTCTCGATGGCGACGAACGTCGGCTCACCTCCCACCGTCAATCGAATGTCCTGCGCACTCATGCGGGCATCGAGCGTCGATGCAGTCCGCCGGATGGCGTCCCACTGTTCCTGGGTGTACGGCAGTGTCGTGCGCGGGTCCTCGTGTACCCGAACCACGGTGTTGGAGAAGTCCAGCTCTGCAGTGCATTTGCTCGTGGCGCCGGAAATGGCTGCAGCCGTGGACGGGTGCGGCGTCGCCGACAGAGGGATGTGGCCTTCGCCCGCGAACAATCCGGAGGTCGGGTCCATCCCGACCCACCCCGCACCCGGGAGGTAGACCTCCGTCCACGCGTGGAGGTCCGTGAAGTCGGCTGCAGGCCCGGACGGACCGTCGAGAGACTTCACGTCGGACGCGAGCTGCACGAGGTACCCGGACACGAACCGCGCGGCCAATCCCATCTGGCGCAGAACGGACACCAGCAACCACGCCGAGTCTCGACACGAACCGACAGCTGTGGTCAGCGTGTGGTCCGGGCTCTGCACACCCGGTTCCATCCGCACCGAGTAGCCGACGTCGCCGAGGACGGCTTGGTTCGCCATCACCAGAAAATCGATGGTGCGCAGCGTGTCACCGCGTTCGCGTGCCGCCGCCTCCAACTTCTCCACCCACGTGGACACGACCGGCCCTGGGCCACTTCCTTCTTCGTCCTCGTCGACGGGCCGCAGATACGGCTCCAGATCCGGCAGGTCCGCCTTGTCGTACTGAAAACCGAAATGCTCCGCCCAGTCCTCGACGAAGAAGTCGAGCGGGTTGATGACGGCCATGTCGGCGACGAGCCCGACAGTGATCGACATGTGATCGGTTCGTTCCGGAAAAACGACGCGTGCCAGAAAGTTTCCGAACACGTCCTGCTGCCAATTCACGAAATGCTCGGCAGGTTCGATCTTCAGCGAATACGCTTCGATCGGTGTCCGAGAATGCGGCGCAGGCCGCAGTCGGATCTCGTGCGGAAACACTTGGACCGTGCGGTCGAACGAGTAACTTGTTCGATGTTCCAGAGCGACCTTGATGCCCACGGCGAGCCCCTCACAAATTTCGAATCGGTAAGAACCACCAACCTTAGAGGTCCTCAGCTGTGCCCGCTCGGTGAAGAATCGACGACGAAACCAAACGGGCGGTGGGCGCGTAGTGCTTGACACGCACCCCCGGGTGCGGTTCGCTCAGCGTCGAAATCCAGACATTTGTCAACGACTCAACATCACGTCAGTCGAGGGGAACATCAGTGAGCGAGAACCCGCCCAACGGACCTCAGTACGGTTCGGATCCGAATCAGCCTCAGTATCCCCAGAACCCAGCCGGCGGGTACCCGCCTCCCGGAAACGCCGGTGGATATCCGCCTCCCGGTAGCTACCCTCCCCCCGGCAACTACCCACCACCTCCGGGCAACTACCCGCCGCCGCCGGTCGGCGGTAACGCCGCATACGGGTCCGGTTCACAGTTGCCCGGAGGCGGGCAACCAGGGAGCCTCGGACTACGTTTCGGCGCACGTCTCATCGACGGCATCATCGTCGGAATCGTGCTCGCGGTCTTCTACGTGATTCTTCCATCCGGGTTCGTCGGCAGCCTCCTCTTCGGAATCATCTCCGCAGTCCTCGGATTCTCGTATTTCGTCTTCCTCGAATCGTCCCGCGGACAAACCTTCGGCAAGCAGTTGCTGGGACTGCGCACGGTGGGAGTCGCCGGAGGCAACCCAACTCAGGCAGAGGCTGCGAAACGCAACGCCTTCATGCTTCTCAATGTCGTCCCCCTTCTCGGCGGACTCCTGGTGTTCATTGCATACATCGTCATCGCGGTGACCATCAATTCCAGCCCGACCAAGCAGGGCAAGCACGACGAGATCGCCGGCGGAACCCAGGTCATCACCACGAAGTGACCCGCTGAACGATCAGCGAGCGGGCCCGCCTCCACATCGGCGGGCCCGCTCGCTGCGTTTCACCCTTCGATTCACCTGCCGGTTCGGTCCGCAGACGCGGATCGGTGCGGCACAATCGATCGACCACTGATGAGGAGACATCGTGAGCGAGAACCCACCGAACGGACCCCAGGACGGCAAGGACAACGATCCCGAGCAGTCCGGTCACCCGGGCAGTAACACGCCTCCGGGCAATTACCCACCGCCTCCGGGCAATTACCCACCGCCTCCGGGTAGTTATCCCCCGCCGCCCGGAAACTATCCGCCACCGTCCGGCGCCTACCCACCAC
>NZ_NOXZ01000079.1:0-751 GCF_002258225.1 Rhodococcus sp. RS1C4
CAGGCCCGCTACGGTGGGGGCTTCCATGAGTGCACGGACGCTGATTTCACAGTCGAAGGTTTCCTGCACGGCGGCTACGACACGCATCGCAGAGAGCGAGTTGCCGCCCAGGTCGAAGAAGGAGTCGTCCACGCTGACTCGCGGCAGGTCGAGAACCTTCGTGAAAATGCCGGAGATAATTTCTTCAACCGGAGATGACGGCGCTCTGTGAACGCCGCTGGCGAATTGCGGCTCGGGCAACGCCCATTTGTCCAGCTTGCCGTTGACAGTTAACGGCAACTCGTCGATGACCATCACCACGGCCGGAACCATGTACGCAGGCAATCGCGCGGCAACTCGTTCGCGCAGCGCCCCACCATCGATTCCCGCAGACACCTCGGTAGGTACGACGTAGCCAATCAACTGCTTGCCGGTATCGGTATCACGGGCCACCACTGCCGCACGCTCCACTCCGGTCAAGGCAGCGAGTGTTGCTTCCACTTCACCGATTTCGATGCGGTAACCACGAATCTTCACCTGATCGTCAGAGCGACCCACATACTCCAGCTCGCCGTCGTGATTCCAACGAACCAGATCGCCGGTGCGATACATCCGCGAACCCAAAGGGCCGAGCGGACACGCGACGAATCGCGATGCCGTCAAGCCCGGCCGTCGCACATAACCGCGTGCCACACCCCGCCCCGCGACATACAACTCACCAACCACACCGATCGGAACCCGCCGCAAACCGGAATCCAACACAAATTTATGA
>NZ_NOXZ01000029.1:0-42105 GCF_002258225.1 Rhodococcus sp. RS1C4
AGGCGGTAACTATCGCCGCCGTAGCTACCACCACCGTAACTACCGCCACCGTTGCCGGAGTGCGGCGCCGGTGCTTCGGGGTCCGGTTGCGGCGCCGCGGTGGTCGTTGCCGTGACAGTCGGCGCGACCGGCGGCGCGGACTTGTCGGCTGCAGACGCCGTCGGCTCGTCGGACGCGGTCACCTTCGTCGTCGACGCGGTGTCGGCGATGGTGGTCACCGGGGTACCCGCCACGGTGCGGTCGGTGCCGTCGTCGGGCCACACCATCCAGGACAGAAAGCCGATGGCGACGATCGACGGCAAGCCGAACCTGAGCAACGGCGTCAACAACGTGCGAGCGCTGCGTTTCGCGACCGTCGGCGCGGGCGGTCTGGCACCGTCCACTCTCGTCGCGTACAGCGCAGCACCCTCGGCGGCCATGAGCTCCGGGGCGTCGGGCACCACGACGGGAATGCGAAGGTAGCGACTCAGGACGTCCCGGATGAGCGGAATTCGTGCGCCGCCGCCGATGGCGACGACGACCTCGGGTGGTATCTCCGACATCTCGGCCAGATCGCGCAGCGCGATGGCCGTTCGCTCGGCGGGGCGGATGATCTGGAGGTCGAACATGCGCCGATCCATCAATCGGAACTGACCGTCGGAGGTCTGCGTCGCCTCGTGGGTGGTGAGGGCTTCCTTGATCTCCCGGCTGAAATCCAGCAGTGAGGCTTCTTCCTCGTGGTTGCGAGGTTCCGCGAGGATGTCGAGCGTCAGCAGGTGTTCACGAACGGTCCAGTCGATGGACGAGCCACTGAGCTCGTTGGATCGGGTGGCCGCGTAGATCGTCCCGCTGTCGATGTCCGCGATGGTCATCTCCAAGCCGGTGGCGCCCAGGTCGTACAACGCGACCGTGCGATATCGGAACTCCGGATCGGCCCGCAGCTTCTCGATGGTGCCGGAGATCTCCGAGATGATGTGCACCTCGGAGACGTACTCCTCGACCAGCGCGGTCTTGAGGGCGGAACTGTAATCCGGGTCCGGAAAGGCGACACCGAGCGACGTCGGTGCATCCGGCCGATCGACGATGGCGCGAATTGCGTGCGCGACGTCCTCGGCGTCCGGGACGGATCGCGCCGACGGGAAAGTCTCGACGGTGAACGAATGCCCGTCCGACGTCCGGACCGCGCGGATGCCGCTCGCACCCATGGACATGCCGACTGACGAACCCATCGTTGCTCGTGGCCTCCCGTCCAGTGAGCGTTCCGATCCCCGACCCGTCACACCATACCGTCAATCGGTTTGTTTTCCGACTCATAACCGACTGAAAGGTGAAAATGCAGGTGATGTCGCCCGGTGACTACGATTGCCCGCAGTGCACACGCAACCCGTCGACCAGCGCGCGGCCGACATCAGGCCGACCCCACGTCCCGACGTCGAGGTGGGGTTGCTCGGTGCTGTCGTGACACGGATCGACGGTGTGCTCGTGTCGGTGCCGGGCGCTCGTGCGAGGGCTCTGCTGGTGGCGCTGGCCCTCGATCCCGGTCGCCGACGGTCCGTTGCTGCGCTGGTCGACGACGTCTGGCCGGGTGAGCCGCCCCGCTCACCGAAGAACGCCCTGCAGACCCAGATCTCGCGGCTTCGGTCACTGCTTCCCTCCGGGGCGCTCGATGTGGGCCCGAGCGGCTATGCGCTCGTTCTCGGCGTCGACAGCGTCGACCTGACGCGGGCGACGTCGCTGTTGTCGGCTGCCCGACGCCACGTCGAACGCGGTGACCACACGGAGGCGCTGACATCCGTCGCCGACGCCCGCGAACTGTGGCGCGGTGAGCCGGGCGCCGACCTCGGTGATCTCCCGATCGTCGAGGATCTCCGCCGTCGGTCCGACGCTCTTTCCGTGGACCTCACCTCGGTCGAGATCGCGGCCCACCTCGGGAGAGGTGACCACCGGGCCGCATTGCCGTTGCTGACCGCGTCGCACGAGAACGATCCACTGGACGAGGGGGTCGCTGCGGAGTTGATGCGCTGCCTTCGCGCGCTCGATCGGACCAACGAGGCCCTGGCCGTGTTCGCCCGTGTTCGACGCCTCCTCGTGGACACCCTGGGTGCGGATCCGTCGCCCGCGCTGGTGGAGTTGAACGTAGAGCTCCTGCAGGCTCCTGCTCCTGCGCCGAGGAGCCAAGCCGCGGTCGGGCTCAGAGCATCGCCGAACGCCCTGATCGGCCGCGGTGCGGACATCGATGCCATCGAAGCGACGATGCGAGAGGCGCGCGTGACGACCATCGTCGGGCCCGGCGGCGCGGGTAAGACGCGCATCGCACACGAACTGGGTCGGCGTGCCGCCGCGAGCATGCCGGTCGCCTTCGTCGAACTGGCGTCCCTGAGGCGAGGGGAGGACGTCGCGTCGGCGATCACCGGAACCCTCGGCCTGAGCGAATCCGACCTCAAGATGACCGGTTTTCCGATCACGCGGGTGCAGACCGCGGGTGAACGTCTGCGTGACGCGCTGTCCGTCACGCCCGGTCTGTTGGTCCTGGACAACTGTGAGCACGTCGTCGACGACGTCGCGCAGGTCGTCGACGAGTTGGTCGCCGCCAGTGAGTACGTCACGGTCCTGACGACGTCGCGATCACCGTTGGCGATCACCGCGGAGGCGACGTACCAACTGCCTGCACTCGAGACGGACGGGAACGACTCGGCCGCGACGCAGTTGTTCGTCGCGCGTGCTCGGGCCGTGCGTCCCGGCGTGACGTTCGACCGGGGTGACGTCGCGAGCCTGTGCCGGTCGCTCGACGGGTTGCCGCTCGCGATCGAACTTGCCGCGGCTCGGGTCCGCACCATGAGTGTCGCGGACATCGGCGCCGGTCTGGAGCACCGATTCTCGTTGCTGCGCAGCAGTGATCGGACGAGGCCCGAGCGGCATCGCACATTGCGCGCGGTGATCGACTGGAGTTGGGACCTCCTGCTCCCCGCGCATCGTGCGGTGCTCAGCCGGTTGTGCCGTTTCCCGGCGGGCTTCACCGCCGACGCTGCGGCTCGCGTGGCCGGGTTCGGCGACATCGACATCGCCGATGTCGCCGACGCGGTGGACGGGCTCGTCGGACAATCGTTGCTGACGGTCGAGGACCGGGACGGTCGAGTTCGGTACCACATGCTCGAGACCGTGCGTGAGTTCGGCGAGGAGCATCTCTCGGCCACCGACTCGGCGCTGGTGACCGACCGGCTGATCGAGTGGGGTGTGCACGTTGCCGGTGTCGCCGAGGTCGACTTCCGGGCGTCGAGGCAGATGGTGGCGACCGCCTCCATCGAGGCGGAGCACGACAACATCGTCGACGTGCTGCGCAGTGCGTTGCAGGAGAAGCGTTGGGCCGCAGCGTACTCGGTCTTCGCGATACTGGCCTGCTCGTGGTCCATGCGCGGCGCGCACACCGAGGTGTTGAACTGGGCGCCGCGGATGGCGGAGGCCCCGTTCGACGGTGACGGCGTGCGCGATGTCGACGACAATTCGATGGTGCTCGCCCATCTGGTGTTGCTTGCGCACGTCGGGTACAACGCCGACGTTCGGTCATCGGCTCGAATGCGTGTGCGGCTGCGTCGAATTGTCGGGTCCAGGAACGGCATCGACGCGAGCCTGAGGTTCGTCGCCGCGGCGCTGCTCGGACGATCCGACGGACGTGGGCTCGCTCGGATGCTCGCGCACGGCACGCGGTCGGCGGATCCGGCAGTGCGCAACGCAGCCTTCATGATCAGAGCGTCGCTGCACGAGAACTACGGCCACCTCCACGAGGCGGCATCCGACGCCGAGGCAGCCAAACTACTGGCTGCCGAACGCGGAGACCTGTGGAGTGTCGCGTCGTCGGCGCAGGCTCTCGGCAGCATCCACGGCCAGGCGGGAGCGGCGGACGACGCAATCGAGAACTACACTCTCGCCGCGGATCTGCTGTGGGACATGCACGCCTACGACGAATCGGTGCAGACCCGAGGATTCGCCGGTGCGTCGATGATCGCGGCCGGACGTGTCGACGAGGGGCGGGCCGTGCTCGATCGAATCACCGAGTTGGGCTCCGGATCCGGCTCGGCGTTGTCCTCGGATGCAGAGTACGCGGATCAGCGGGCAGTATCCCTCGGCGCGACGCGGGCGGAAGCCGATCTGGCAGAGGGGAAGATCGCCAGCGGGCTACTGCTGTACCGGCGGGCGATCGACAGTGCACGGTTCGAGGAGGAACGACGCGGCGACCCGTACATCACGATGCTCGCCAGCGCGTCCGTCGCCGCCCACGCCCTGCACGGCGCCACCGGTGAGATCGACTCGCAGGCAGCCGATCTGGGCGCCGCGGCCTCGCTGCGGTTGGGACCGGTGGGTTTTCAGGATCTGCCGCAACTGGGTGCGGTGGCGTGTGCGCTCGGCTCGTACCTGGTGCAATCCGGGCGCGACGCCGGTGGCGGTGTCTCGCTGATCGCGCTGTCCCGCAAGCTTCGAGCGAGGCAGGACTACCCGTCCATGCGGATCGATCGGCACCTGGACGCAGCCCGAGCCATGCTCGGCGCGGACGTCGTCGATGCCGAACTGACACGAACCGAGTCGACGAGCCGAGCCGGAGCGCTCGCGGAAGTGTGCGAACTGCTCCGGCTCTGAGGCTCACGCCTTGCGCATGTAGGCCTTGACCGTCAGCGGGGCGACGATCACGACGACAGCCGCCGCGCCGACGAGCGACCACACCAGGTCCATGCCGACGGTGCCGTTGTTCGCCAGGTCACGCACCGCGGTGACCAGGTGCGAGACAGGGTTGACCTTGACGAATGCCTGCAGCCAGCCCGGCATCGTGTCCACGGGAACGAATGCGTTGGACAGAAATGTCAGCGGGAACAGGATGAGCATCGAGATGCCCTGCACCGACGACGCCTTGTTCATCAGGACACCCATCAGGGCGAAGATCCAGCTGATGGCCCAGGCGCAGAAGATCACGAGAGCCCCCGCGGCGACGAGGCCCAGTGCACCGCCTTCCGGTCGGTAGCCCATCGCGAAACCCGTTGCGAACGTGATGACGGTGGCGATGAAGTACCGCACCACATCGGCGGTCAACGCACCGGCCAACGGTGAGATGCGCGCGATGGGAAGCGATTTGAAACGGTCGAACACGCCCTTGTCCATGTCTTCTCGCAACTGCGTACCGGTGACGACGGATGTGGTGATGACCGTTTGCGCGAGGATGCCGGGAATGATCAACGGGAGGTAGCTCGACACGTCGCCGCTGATCGCGCCGCCGAAGATGTAGCTGAACATCAACGTGAAGATGACGGGTTGGAACACCACGTCGAACAGTTGCTCCGGGTTGTGCTTGAACTTGAGCAGTCCTCGGTACGCCATCGTGAACGAATTGGCGAAGGACTGGCGTAGCGAGATGTGGCGCGTCGGATTCAGGTCCGGTTGTACCGCGGCTGGTCGGTCGATTGTCGTGGTCATGCTGCCTCGTTCTCGTCGCGGCCGGTGATGGTCATGAAGACCTCGTCCAGGCTGGGTTTGGTGACGGTGATCTCGTCGACATCGATACCGTTGTCGCGCAGACGAATCAGAATGTCCGGTGTCTGCGACGCATCGGTCATGGGTGCGGTCAGACGACCCGATTCCGGGGTGATCTGAACTTCGACTCCCAACTGCTGGGCGACGATGGACCGCGCCTCGGCGAACCGTGTCGGTTCACGCAACGTCAACTGCAACGACGACGATCCGACGGAGGACTTCAATTCGTCCGCCGTGCCGTCGGCGATGACCTTGCCGTGGTCGATGACCGCGATGCGGTCGCACAACTGATCGGCCTCGTCGAGGTACTGCGTGGTGAGCAGGACCGTCGATCCCTGGGCGACGAGGCGTCGGATCGTGTCCCACATCTGGGCGCGGGTGCGGGGATCGAGCCCGGTGGTCGGTTCGTCGAGAAACAGCAGTGGAGGGGAGGAGATGAGGCTCGCCGCCAAGTCCAGGCGTCGACGCATACCGCCGGAGAAGTTTTTCAGCGGCTTGGTCGCGGCCTCGGTCAGACCGAATTCCTCGAGCAGCTCGGCTGCCTTCAGTCGGCTGTCCCTCCGGCTACGACCGAGCAGCCTCGCGAAGACGATCAGATTCTCCGTCGCCGAAAGATCCTCGTCGACGGACGCATACTGCCCGGTCACACCGACGAGGGACCGGACAGCCGTCGACTCGCGGGTGACGTCGTGGCCGAAGATGCGCGCCGAACCTGCGTCGGGACGCAGGAGAGTCGCGAGCATTCGGACGGTGGTGGTCTTGCCTGCTCCGTTGGGGCCGAGGACTCCGTACACGGAGCCGGTGGGGACGGTGAGGGACACACCGTCGACGGCGCGGTGTGCGCCGAACGATTTGACGAGGCCGTCTGCCTCGATGGCTGGGTTCATGTCGACCAGCGTGAACCCAGCCGCTTGCATGGTGCATGCACGACGCTTGCACCGTGCGCGCGGTCAGAGCGGTAGTGCCGTCTCCGTCAGCCCCGGGCCACCGCCGACGCGTCGGAACCACTCGCGTCCGAACACACTCGCCAGTATTTCCGGTGGCATCTGCAGGAACGGGCCGAAATCGCCGACCTGGGTCTCGTGCGCTTCCATTGCTCGTCGCTTCGCATCCATCACCGAGCTGACGTCGACGACGGTCGTGATCTCCGATTCCGGCAGACCGAAGCTCTCCACGTCCGGCGGGGTGCTGTCGTCCGACCAATTGGGGTTGGCCTCCATCAGCCGCTTCATGTGATCGCGGTTGGTGGTCGTTTCGTAGATGTGCGTCGTGCCGGCCAGCTCGCCCGCCCGGAGCCCGACGACGTGCACCTTGATGTGGTCCGGGTGCCCGTAACCACCGTGAGGGTCGTAGATGGTCAACACATCCGCCCGCTCCTCCTCCAACACGGCCGCGAGCTGGCCTGCCGCCTCGTCGACGTCGGCGTTGCAGAACGCCGTGCCCAGATCGTTCTGCGGAGTGCCCGCCATGCCGGAATCCGCATAGTGCAGCAGCACGATTCGGCTGACACCGAGAGCGTCGGCCGACTTCTGCAACTCGGTCCTCCTGCGTTCCGCGAGCGACTCGCCGTCGGACAGAATGCCGTCCGGGAACTCGCCCAGTGCTCCGTCCGTCGCCGTCACCAGTACGACGCGGTGGCCGGCGTTCGCCGCGAGACGCATGACGCCACCGGTCGTGAAGACCTCGTCGTCGGGATGGGCGTGAAAGCAAACCAATGTGCTCATGACCGGAAATGCTTGCACACCGTGCGCCGGGCGGTCGACTTCACCGGCTCGGGCTCGACGCGGTCAGTATCTCGCGCAGGCGGGCACGATCGAGCTTGCCCGGTCCGCGGGTGGGGAGGGCGTCCACGAGATACAGCTCCCGCGGTGCGGCTGTGGCATCCAGAGTCGGGGCAACGTGCGTACGCAGATCGTGGAGTGTCAGTGGCCCATCGGCTACCACTGCCACCACGACCTTCTGGCCGAGTCGCTCGTCCGGCAATCCGAGAACTGCGCACTCGCGTACCAGCGGATGCGTCGCGAGAGCCGCCTCGACCACCTGAGGTACGACGGTGAGCCCACCGGTGGAGATCGCCTCGTCGAGACGCCCGGAAATGGACAGCACGCCGCCGGAGACCGCCCCGGCGTCGTCGGTTCGGAACCAACCGGGCTCGGCGAACGCAGGGTGATCCGGCATGCCTCGATACCCCAGAGCGATCGTGCTCCCACCCAGCACCACTCGTCCCGAGTCGATACGAAGCAGAGTGCCGTCCAACGGAACTCCGTCGTAGACGCATCCGCCTGCGGTCTCGCTCATCCCGTACGTTCGGATCAGCCGAATACCCGCGGCAACAGCGCGCTCGCGCAACGGAATCGGTATCGCCGCACCGCCGAGCAGTACTGCGTCGAGAGAGGCGACCGCCTCGGTCGCCGTCGCATCGTCGAGAACCTTGACCAACTGCGTCGGCACCAGTGAGGTGTATCGAGGACCGCGCATCCGCCCGATCGCGTCGGGCAGCAACGACGTGTCGAACCCGCCTGTGACATCCACGATCTCCGGATCGGTGCCCGCCAACACACTGCGCATCAGGACCTGGAGCCCAGCGATGTGATGCGCAGGCAGCGCCAGAAGCCACGATCCGTGACCACCGAGCCGAACCGCCGTGGCCTCACCGCTCGCGCGCAGCGCCGACGCCGACAGCATCGCGCCCTTCGGCGTGCCCGTCGTACCCGAAGTGGCGACGACGAGCGCTGCGCCGTCCTCGATCTCGGTTCCCGGGGCCAGAGCGTCGCGCAGCCTCTGCGTCTCGCGTGGATCCGAAGCGGGAACCGGGAGCACCGCGGGCGACGAGCCACCCAGAACGTCGACGAGCCGCGGCAGGATGTCTGCCGCGGCGTCGCCGGTGGGGATCTTCAGTTCTTCGAGCACGCTCACAGGCGAAATTCTAGATCGTGAACGGATCCGCCAATGGCCAACCGCCCGCAGCCAGCTTCGATCGAACTCGCGAGATGTCCTCCTCGCGAGGCATCTCGTTGGTGACCTTCGTGATGACGACGGCGATACCCGCTTTGTCGGCGGGCAACTGACCTCCCGCGATGAGCGCATCCACGACGGCCTGGATCTCGTCCTCGGTCAACCGCCTGGTCAGAAGAGCCAGTAGCGGAACGTAATCCGCATCCGGCACACCTTCCGGATACCCCGCTCGAAGCCACTCCAGAATCGACTGGAGAAACGAGGGCACAGCCATCACACCCCACCGTCCGTCACTCTGGGGTGAACCCGGGGCGTTCCGCGAGAGGCCAACCGCCCGACGCCAGCTTCGCCGAGACGCGGGCGATGTCGTCTGCCGTCGGCTCGTGGTCGACGAGTTCGCGGATGTAGTCGGTGATCTCGGAGTTGGTGATGGCACCGTCCTCGAGCGCGCCGCCGTTGGGTGCGACGAGGCCGAGCACGACTTCGTGGACCTGAGCATCGGTCAGTGCCGCCTTGCGAAGCAGCGCCACCAGAGGAAAACGATCCTTCGGTGGAACGCCCTCCGGGTAGCCCGCGCGCAGCCACTGAAGCACCGACGCCTGGAAGGTTGCTGTCTCGGTCATGGTCATGCCTCTCAGAAGACGGAGATGCCGAAGGTGCTGTCCAGGAAGTTCTTCATGATGAAGAGGATTCCCGCGACGATGGCGACGACGACGACGGCGAAGCACAGGATGCCGGCTGCGGTGGCCGCGGCCGGGCGAGCGCGGACGGTGCCGTCCTCGGCGATGTCGCCGGTGGAGAGTGCTCTGAGCCCCAGAGCGAAGATGGCGGGCAGTCCTGCACCGAGCAGCAGTCCGACGAGCACTACCTGCCAGAGCGAATCGAGGGTGTGGGTGAGGGTTTCCATGTCAGTCCTAAACCTTGCTCGGGGTGTTCTCGTCGGCCGGGATCAGGCCGCCGTCCCACTCGGCGTTGACGTTGTCGGGGTCGACGGGCTGGCGGCGCGAGCGGATGTACATCAGCGCCGACAGTGCGACGAGGATGGCGAACACCAGCAGAATTCCGGGCAGGCCGCCGACGATGTGAGCGAGGAACCAGCAGACGGCTCCGACGATGCCCGCTGAAGGAAGGGTGATGACCCAGGCGACGGCCATGCGGCCGGCGACACCCCAGCGGACCTGAGCTCCCGGCTTGCCGATGCCGGATCCGAGAATCGATCCGGTCGCGACCTGCGTCGTCGACAGAGGAAGTCCGAGGTGGCTGGAGGTCAGGATGATTGCTGCCGAGGACGACTCCGCCGCCATGCCCTGCGGTGACGCGATCTCGACGAGTCCCTTGCCGAGCGTGCGAATGACACGCCAGCCGCCCAGATAAGTACCGAGCGCGATGGCGAGTGCGCAGGTGACCTTGACCCACAGGGGCATCTCCGAGTCCGGCGTCACGGTTCCGTAGGCGACGAGCGCCAGGAAGATGACCCCCATGGTCTTCTGTGCGTCGTTGGTTCCGTGGGCCAGCGACACGAGTGAGGCGGAACCGATCTGGCCCCAACGGAATCCACGTTCCTTGTTCTTCTCCGGGATGGCGTTCGTGATGCGGTAGACACCCCAGGTTCCGACGGCGGCGACGAGGCCTGCGACGACCGGCGCGAGGACGGCCGGAAGGACGATCTTGCTCCAGACTCCGTCCCACACGACACCGGAGGTGCCGAGGCCGGCGATGGTGGCGCCGATGAGGCCGCCGAACAGAGCGTGGGAACTGCTCGAGGGGATTCCGAGGAGCCACGTCGCGAGGTTCCACAGGATGCCGCCGACGAGGCCGGCGAAGATGATGGTCAGGAGGGATTGTCCGCCGGTGTCGCCGAGGTTGACGATGCCCTTGGCCACGGTGGCGGCCACCTCGACGGACAGGAAGGCGCCGACGAGATTGAGGACGGCGGACAACGTGACGGCAACCTTGGGCTTGAGTGCCCCGGTCGCGATGGACGTCGCCATGGCGTTGGCGGTGTCGTGGAAACCGTTGGTGAAGTCGAAGGCCAGTGCCGTTACGACCACCACGAGAAGTACGAGGAATTCTGCGCTCACGTCTTGAAAGTGTGGGGTACCGAGTGCCCGTTCGGATAATTTTGCTCAGAGTGTTCTTCTCGGGTTCTTCGACGACGCCTCTGGTTCATCTTCCGTTCACCTTTTTGCACTAATTGCCCGATTTGTGAGAGGCGTGCGTCACTCGGCTCCGAAGGCGGGTCGGACCGCACGATTGTGGGACAGTGGACGGCATGCAGATCGACGACGCAGTGGCCGCAGCCCTGTCGTATCTGGACTCCGTCGACCCTGCGTCGGCAGCGGATGCGGCGCTGGGATGGGAGGGGCTGCGTGCGGTCTCGCCACCCGGCGGTCCGACGCAGATCTCGGTGCAGACGTTTCTGTGGTCCTACCTCGGCGAATCGGTGGGGGACCCGGATCGTGCGTGGGACATCGCGGAAGCGCTCGCGGAACTTCTCGATCGGCTCGGGCACGCCCGGTACGCCGACATCGCGCGCAGCGAACGGACGCGCGAGCTACTGACGACCACAGACGAAGGCAGTCGGCAGGAACGCTTCGAACGCGCCGTGAACGCCTCGGGTGTCGCACCCGAGGACAGCGACCTGATCACCTGGCAGGACGTTCCGGAAGGTGCCGAACGCGCCATGGTCGACCTCATCGGAGAAACCCTCGAAGTCGCTTCCGTCGCAGGAGAATTCCAGTCCTCCGGTATCGACGGCAAGCCTCTGCGGGACTCGGCGGTCGCCGCGAAACGTCGACGGATCACCGACTCGGTCCTCCGATCCGAGCGTGCCGGTGGTGTTCTGCTCGAGCAACTGCTCGACCATCGGATCGCACTCTGGACGAGGTACAGCCCGCCGCGTGTCGAGCTCTACCGAGACCTGAACACCGCGCTGCACGACGCGATCGCCCCGGCCTACGGCTGCGTCCGGCGACTCGAAGGCATGCTCGCCATCGTCGGCGACGGAATCACGTTGACCGACAAGGGGTATCTCCCCGCTCCGGTCGTCGAACAGGCACTCGGGACACTGTGGACACCGCGGGAATGGCCGTTTCCCGTCGGCGACGAACGAGGAACCGAGCCCGTCCTCCGTGTCCGACGACTCCTGCTCCGGTTGGGTCTGGTCCGGAAACGCCACGGTCGCCTGCTGCCGACGGCACGCGCCAAGGAGATGAGCGCGGATCGGTTGTGGTCGACGCTCGTCGAACGGCTCGTCGGCGCCGAGTACCACCCGGAGTCCATCGCGGCCGAGGTCGTGTTGGCGGACGTCGCTCGAGGCAGTTGCTCGGACGATCCGTCTCCTCTGGTGACCGAGCTGTTGGCCGCCGAGGGGTGGTCGCACGTCGGCGGCCCCGACGCTGCCGACAAGGATCTACCCCTCGGCGACGACGTTCTGCAGGATCTGGCGGCGCTCGGCCTCCTCGTCTACGGCGACGATCCCGCTCCCACGCCCGACGGGATGCGTCTCGCGGCCGCTGTTCTGCGGCGGAGACTGCTTCACACCCGAATTCCGTCGGTGTGATCGGCAGGGTTCGGGCGGTGTGACCGGAATCCGACGCTAAGCTGACGTGCGGCCGGATTTCGAGAAGGCTCGAACAGCAGGGCCGGGACTGCGGGACAGGAGACGACGATGGAGCACGATCCGTCCTCGGCTGCCCGTCGGCCGCAGGCTCGCAGGCAGAGCGATTCCGCCCGCCGGTATCTCGATCTCGAGGCGACCACCCCGGCGTTGCGGTCGACGGTGGAGCTCGCGGCACGCAGTGTCGGCTTCGCCATCGCCCAGCTCAACGTCCTCGACGAGACAACCCAGTACACGCTCGTCAACATCGGCGGGCCGCCGGTGTCGACGGTCGAACGCTCGGACACCCTGTGCGACGACGTCGTCCGCAGTGAGAAGGCCGCCGTGTTCACCCGCAATCGCGTCGACGCCACGGTGCGGCAACGCAACATTCTCGACCAGAACGGGGTCGCGTCCTACGCGTCGGTTCCGCTGCGCGGGCGTGAAGGATTGGTCATCGGCACCTTGTGTCTGCTCGACAGAATGCCCCGCGAGCTCAGCGACAGTCAGCTGCAGGAGCTCGAGCAGTACGGGTCCGTCCTGGAAGAACAGCTGGATTTGCATCGCAGAGTCGGGTCGACGGCCGCGAAGCTCGACAACGACCACGACCTTGCGGGTGCGCTGTATGCGGGCCAGATCGTGCCGTGGTTTCAGTCCGTCGTGGATCTGCGCACCGGGGAGATCATCGGGTTCGAGGCACTGGCACGCTGGCACCACCCGCGGAAAGGCCTCGTCTCGCCCGCCGACTTCGTGCCGTTCGCGGAGTCGAGTGAACTGATCATCGACATCGATCTCGAAGTACTGCGCCTCGCGGTGAAAGAAGCGGAAGCCTGGCATACGACACGACCGGACCTGAGGTTGAGCGTCAACCTGTCCGGTCGCCACCTCGCGCACCCCGACGCCGTCGCTCAGTTGCAGAGCGCCGTCGCCATGTCTTCCGTCGCGCCGAGCTCGATCTCGCTGGAACTGACCGAGACGTCGTCCGTCAGCGACGGACCGCTCATCCGCAGACACATCGACGATGTGCACGCGCTCGGATTCCGGGTGTTGCTCGACGATTTCGGCTCCGGCTGGTCTTCGTTGGAACGCCTCGTCACGTTCGAGCCCGACGGAATCAAGATCGACGGACACCTGACGAAGTACATCGACACCCCCCGCGGGCGGGCACTGCTGCGTGCCCTGTCCACCGTCGCCCTCGACCTCGGTCTGGTCATGATCATCGAAGGCATCGAGACGCGAGCTCAGGCAGACGTCGCACTGGAGCTGGGTTGCACTCTGGCACAGGGGTTTCTGTGGTCGCGGCCCCAGTCGGCAGCAGCCGTGCGCAGGGTCGTCGCCGCGACACGGTCGTGAGAACCGGCGATCTTCCCGGCGTCAGCCCCGCGTGTCCCGCCTGAGCGGATGGTCCGCGGGAATCTCCACCAGAACGATCGGCACCCCGTCCGGATCACGAAGCCACATCTCGATCAGGCCCCACGACTCCTGCTTCGCGTCACGCTCGATCGGGACGCCCCGACCACGAAGCTCGTCGGCAGCGGCCTCCGCGTCGCGGACCTGCAGCCACAGCGCCCCGTCGAACACCTGCGCCGAGCCCGAACTACCGTGAGCCGCGATCTCGATCAGCGACTGCCCGGCGAAGAACACCGTCCCCGCCCCGTACTCGCGATGCACGGCGAGCCCGAGGCCGTCTCGGTAGAACGCGAGAGTCTTCTCGTAGTCGACTGGACGCAGGATCGTTCGGCCGCTGAGTATCTCCACGCCTCATCGATACCACAGCCTCATCGATACCACAGCCTGCACGACGTGTGTGAGCATCAGGGCGTTGCTTCGTGGCCCGATTTTTCGTGTGTGCGCCGCGACTCCTTCATTTCCGCCTCGAAGACGTGTCGCTTCCCTTCCTGCAGTTCGTCCCTCGTCTGCTTCTCGTGCTGCCGGAACGCCGACCAGTAGAGATCGTCGAACTCCTCCACGATCTGGAACGACCACCTGCCGTCGATCGCGTTGCGACCGATCATCTCCTCCGACAGTCGGTCGGCTGCCGACGTGTTGCCGGCATCTCGCAGCGCATCGACGGCCTCGCCGAGCTGCAGGTCCGCGTGTCCCATCAGCTGGTGGAACGAGTACAGGTGACCGCGGGCGCGTTCGATCGTCTCGAGTGCCTCGGAGACCTTGCCGACGGCAGCGACGGTGTCGTCGGACAGTCCGTCCGGTCGTCGGTGTTCGGGAGACGGGGTCTGGCGGTCGGTCGTCATGATCGGTGTATTGCCGCTTCGTCAGGTTTCAATCAGGCACGGTGTCAATCAAGCACGGTGTCGATCGGCACACGGTCAGATGAGGGTGGTGACCACTCGGTTGCCCCCGGACGCTTTGGCCTCGTACATCATCGAGTCGGCCACTCTCGACGCAGTGTTCACCGTGTCCGTGCTCGTCGTCCACAGCGGGGACTCGGCGTACAGAATCGCGGCGCCGACGCTGACGGTGACCGGAACGGAATCGCCCTCACCGTGCAGGGCACGCCTGATTCCGTGGATAAGCGCGTCGATGTGCAGTCTCGACGTCACCACCGCAGCCAGATACTCCTCACCGCCCGTGCGTCCCAGCGCTCCGTACCGCGACACGTGCATGGTGAGGCGCTCGGCGACGCGGCAGATCACCGCGTCACCCTCGTCGTGGCCGTGGATGTCGTTGACCGACTTGAAGTTGTCGATGTCGACGACGATCACCGCAGCGCACTGACCTTCGCGGCGTCCCCGCGGCCACAGGTCCTCGAGGGCGGCGTCGAGACCCCGACGGTTGAGCAGGCCCGTCAGTGGGTCGAGCTTGGAACTCCGCGCGTCGGCGGACAGCGTCGTCAGGAAGATGTGCGAGGTGACGGGCACACTCATGATGCCGAGCAGCACCACGTCGGTCTGGACGAGCAGGGTGATCGTGTCCATGTCGCCGCGCACGTAGATCGCGACTGCGAAGCCGATCGCGATTCCGGAGGCGAAGATCAGGTGCGCCACCACCCAGCGCGGGCTGAGGAAGAACGTCACGAACGCACCGATCACTGCGTACAGGACACAGCCGAGCAGCGCGTTACGGAGATCGAGGACCGACAGCGCGGCGGCGACGCCCAGGTCGGAGTAGATCGCGAACGACACCACGCCGAGACGCCCGGGGAACGGCCGCAGTACCCACAGTGCAGCGATGATCAGGTTGACGGTGCACAGCGTCAACGTCAGCGCAGTCGCCGCGGTACCCGTCGGGCCGCCGATCGCGAACAGCGACGTGAACGACATCGCACTGATGTTGATCATCGACAGGGCGACGATGATCCGAACGATCTTTCCCGTCGGCCGCGAGTTCTGGAACTCGCGCATCCACTCGTAGTCGTGCTTCTGCAGAAACCACGACGTCACCGACGACCACGCACTGTCCGGTGCGCGGCGTCGATGCGTGAGGGGATTTCGAGAAACGGACATGAAACCTTTAGAAGTAGCGGGGGAACGGCGACCAGTCCGGATCCCTCTTCTGAAGGAACGAATCGCGGCCCTCGACGGCTTCGTCGGTCATGTACGCCAGACGCGTCGCCTCACCGGCGAAGAGCTGCTGGCCGACCAGGCCGTCGTCCTGAAGGTTGAACGCGTACTTCAACATCCGCTGCGCCTGCGGAGACTTGGCGTTGATCTTCGCGGCCCACTCGATGGCCACGTTCTCGAGTTCGTCGTGATCGACGACGCGGTTGACTGCGCCCATTCGATGCATCTCCTCGGCCGTGTACGTGTCGCCGAGGAAGAATATCTCGCGAGCGAACTTCTGTCCCACCATCTTCGCGAGGTACGCACTGCCGTAACCTCCGTCGAAACTACCGACGTCGGCGTCGGTCTGCTTGAACCGCGCGTGCTCGCGGCTCGCGAGCGTCAGGTCGCAGACGACGTGCAGGCTGTGGCCTCCGCCCGCAGCCCAGCCGTTGACCAGACAGATGACGACCTTGGGCATGAACCGGATCAGGCGCTGCACCTCGAGGATGTGCAACCGTCCGGCCCGGGCCTTGTCGACGGTGTCCGCCGTGTCTCCCTCGGCGTACTGGTAGCCGCTGCGTCCACGGATGCGCTGATCTCCGCCCGAGCAGAACGCCCAGCCACCGTCCTTCGGGCTCGGTCCGTTGCCGGTGAGGAGCACCGTGCCGACGTCCGAGCTGACGCGCGCGTGTTCCAACGTGCGATACAGCTCGTCGACGGTGTGGGGCCGGAACGCGTTTCGGACCTCGGGACGGTCGAACGCGATCCGCACGGTGTCGTCGGTGACGTGGCGGTGATAGGTGATGTCGGTGAGGTCGTCGAACCCGGGAACCGGCTGCCAGAGCGAAGGAGTAAAGGTCACCTGGGCCACGATAGAGCCAGTGCTTCGGACCGCACGATACGGTGCAGAGATGAGTGAAGACGCACGCCAGGACGAGTACTCCCACCACGGCGGATTCCCGAAGTTCACCCCCGCGAACGTCGGCCCCGAGTGGGGACGCCTCGTCGAGGCGCTGCGGACACTGCAGGACCTCGCCGTCAGTACCGCTCCCACTCCGGAACTGACCGAGAAGCTCGCCGAGCAGGTCGAGGCGATGAACGCCGAACTTGCCCCGTTCCAAGTTCCCGAAGGCGAATCTCCGGCGGGGCGGGCCATCCGTCTGCCGGGCCGCGGATCACTGCTGATGCTGCCGTGGCGCATCGAGAAATTCGACGCGGAAGGCGTGCGCAGCCGAGGCGTGTTCCGCCGCTATCACCTGGGTGGGAACGGCGCCGCGCACGGAGGAACACTCCCGCTGCTGTTCGACGAGATGTTCGGGCTGATCCAGCACGCGTACGGACGCCCGATCAGCCGAACCGCATACCTGCACATCAACTACCGCAAGATCACCCCACTGAACACCGAACTCGTGGTCGAGGGCAGCGTCGACCGAGTGGAGGGCCGCAAGACGTTCATCAGTGCCGTCCTGCGTGACCTCGACGGAAACGTACTCGCGGACTCCGACGCCCTGATGGTGCAACTTCTCGAGGGCCAGCCGTGACACCGCCTCTCGAGGAGCTTCTCGCGTCCTCACACGTGCTGTCCCTGCCGATGCGCACGAAGTTCCGCGGCATCACGACACGCGAAGTGGTGGTGTTCCGCGGGCCCGCCGGCTGGGGCGAGTTCGGACCCTTCGTCGAATACGACGACGCCGAATCGTCGAACTGGCTGCGCTCGGCCGTCGAAGCAGCGTGGGACGGACCTCCCCAGCCGTATCGCGAACGCGTCCGCGTCAACGGAACAGTCCCCGCCGTCACCCCCGACGAGGTTCCCGGCATCCTGGCCCGGTACCCCGGCGTCGACACCGCCAAGGTCAAGGTCGCCGAGAAAGGCCAGGTCGGTTTCGAGACGAGCGTCTCAGGCGACGTCGCACGGGTTCGAGCCGTCCGCGCGCTCGTTCCACACGTCCGAGTGGACGCCAACGGCGGGTGGACCGTCCCGCAGGCGGTGACTGCCATCTCGGCGCTGCTGGAGGACGGCGACCTCGAGTACGTGGAACAGCCCTGCGCGACGGTCGCCGAGCTCGTCGAACTACGACGCCTTCTTCCCGGAGTGCGCATCGCGGCCGACGAGAGCATCCGACGCGCCGAGGACCCGCTGCGGGTGGTCCGCGCAGGCGGAGCGGACGTCGCCGTCGTCAAGGTCGCGCCGCTCGGTGGCATGCGGGCGCTCCTCGAGCTCGCCGGTGAACTCGAGGAGTACGGGGTGCCCGTCGTGGTGTCGAGTGCACTCGACTCCGCGGTGGGGATGGCGTCGGGTCTCGCCGCTGCGGCCGCGATCCCCAGGCTGGAGTTCGCGTGTGGCCTCGGGACCGGAAGCCTGTTCACCGGTGACGTCGCGGACGGGCACGACATCGTGGACGGAGCCATCGCGGCCGTGCCCGTCGAACCCGATCCGGACAGGTTGACGGCACTCGCCGCCGCACCCGAGCGGGTGCAGTGGTGGCACGAGCGAGTTCGGCGAACATACACCTACCTGCGGTAGTCTTCCCCGGTTCGAAGGAAGAAACTGAACCTCCGGGAGGAATTCGAAGTGGTTGCTGCACTCAGGGAATCGTTGCTCGACGAGTCGAAGCGCGATGTTCTGCTGCCCGACGTCCTGGCGCTGATCGACGCCGAGGTGTCGGACAAGAAGGGCGCCAGTGGCCTGGCGGTCAAGGGCGGCTACGGAGCCGTCAAGAAGGTCGGACCGTCGTACATCGAAAAGGCCGTCGAGACACTGTGGCCCGATTTCGTCGATCAGCTCGAGCCGTTCTGGCAGTCCTACAACGCCGCGCCCACCGGGACGTTCTCCGACTACCTCGTCGCGAACTCGGACCAGGTGTCGAACGCGCTGCTGTCGGTGACGGACTCGCGCATCGAGGACACCGACAAGAGCGTCGTGAAGAAGTTCTACGGCAGCCTGCGCGGTTCTGCGCAGAAGAACGTTGCCGAGGCACTCCCGCGTCTGGGCGCGCTGGTCACCAAGTACGCCGCCTGAGCCTCACGTGAGTGGAGCGGAACCGGCGGGTCACTCCGCAGGCTCCGCTCCCACTAGGCCAGGGCCTACAGTTCCGCTCACAACAGTTCCACTCACAACGCGAAGCGGCCCCGGCGAACGGCGTCGACGAGCAACGCGTGATCGGCCTCGGTCTGATCGGCGTACAGCCGGGCGAACCTGCACAGAGCGACATCGAGCGTGTCGGACGTGCCCACGTAACCGGCGATCATCGACGCACCACTGGTACGCGCATGGCCCTTGGCCAGCAGCCGACCGACCACTCCCGCGTAGTCCACGAGGGCCGGAGCATCGATCGAACCCAGGTCGATCGTGCCCTTCATGTTCCGGAACTGCCGCACGTAGTACTGCCTGCCGTCGATGGTCGTCCACCCCAGCAGCGGATCGCTCACCGTCTGCAGATCCTGCTGGTACTCCACCACCCGCTGCCCCTGATGCGCGTGCCACGCATCCTTGCCGTGCACGTACGGAGCCAACACCGAACGCCTCGCCTGCTTGAGCTGCAGGAACACCACGTCGTCCGGGCTCGATCCCTCGAGCAGCGCCACGTACGCCCGCAGCCCGACGCTTCCGACGCCGACGACTCGATGCGCGACGTCGATGAGCGTGTACCCACCGAGCACCCGACGCCAGTGCGGGGAGAGCGTCGTCAGATACTCGTCCAGCCCCTCGGCCAGGAGATCCTCGTCGCGGGCCGAGATGCGGGTGGTGATCGGGGGCTCCTCGACCAGCCTGCGGGTGCCCTCGTGTTCCTCGGTGAACCGGGGAAGGACGCGGTCGCTGGTGCGCCGGCGAGCCTTCTTCGTGGCCCGCTTGATCTCCTTGCGCAGCGAACCCTCGGTGGCGTCGGCCTGCAGTTTCTCCGCAGTGAGCCGCTGGAACGACCGCGACATCAGCGGCTCGTCGGCCAGGCGTGACACCTCGACACGGTACGCCCGCACACATGCCGCGACGGCTTCCTCGCACTGGGCCTCGGTGCGCCCGTTCTGGCGGCCCGCCACCCAGATGCTCGCGACGAGGCGTCGGAGATCCCATTCCCAGCCGCCGGGGTGCGCCTCGTCGAAATCGTTGAGGTCGATCACCAGATCACGCTCGGGAGATGCGTAGAAACCGAAGTTGCCGAGATGTGAGTCTCCGCTGATCACCGGATTGATGCCGGTCGACGGCAGCAGCGCCACGTCTCGGGCCATGACGATGGCGGTGCCGCGCAGGAACCCGTACGGCGACTCCACCATCCGTTCGGCCCGCACCGGGATCAGCCAGTCGATTCGACCGTCGTGGGAGAACTCGATCTGGCGGATCGGGTCGTAGCGATCCGCGGGCGGAGTCCAGTCGCCCATCGACTCGCGGGAGACCTTGTCACGCAACTGCCTGCCGAGTCCGTAGCGTTCGGCACGTGGCGTAGGCCGTGATCGGAGCGAGGCGTAGGCCTGACGACCCATCTCGCCGATCTCGGGAAGCACTGCATGACCTTTTCGAGCATCGGGCATGACTAGAACTGTATGACCTGTGCCTCAGTCCGTGGTCGCGGGACGCCCGGGTCGATCGAGCAGACGAACCTCGGGAGGAAGACCCCATTCGTTGCGGCCGAGTCGACTGGCCGGGGCGACGGCGGCGAACGACGGCAGCCCGTCGTCGGCGAGGGCATCGGTCCGGACGGCGAGGGCGACGACGCGGCCCATGACGACGAAGGAGTCCCCGACCTCGACGATTCGGTGCAGCGTCGCCTCGATCGCGATGGGTGAGTCCGCGACGCGGGGCGGGGCCACCTTCTCGCTGTGTTCGCTCGCGATACCGAGCTCCTCGAGCTCGCTGACGCCGTGCTCGTAGCCGGCCGAGGACGCGTTGATCTGCTCCACCATCGCGTCGGTGGCCACGTTGATCACGAACTCGCCCGTCGCCTCGATGTTCCGCAGGCTGTCCTTGCGGCCCACGGACGTGAACTGCACGACGGGCGGGTTGGACGAGGACACCGAGAAGAAGCTGTACGGCGCGAGATTGGCCACACCGTCGGCGGACACCGTGGAGACCCAGGCGATCGGACGCGGCACCACGGACGCTGTGAGCAGGGGATAGAAGCCACCGGGCGGCATCTCGGACGGATCGAAGACAGTTCTCACTTCTCCATCGTGTCAAACAGGACACATGCGGGCCGACTAGGGCGCCGACGCGAGAATCTGACAATCTGAAGTGGTGAACCCGTCCAGTGCTCAGGCCACAGCTGTCGTCGACGAACTCGTCCGCGGTGGTGTTCGAGACGTCGTGCTCTGCCCGGGCTCGCGGAACGCGCCGCTCGCGTTCGCTCTGCAGCAAGCCGACGCCGACGGACTGCTTCGCTTGCACATGCGCATCGACGAACGGACTGCAGGGTTCCTCGCGATCGGCCTGATTCTCGGCAGCGGTGCCCCGGTACCCGTGGTGATGACGTCGGGCACCGCCGTCGCCAACCTCGGCCCCGCTGTACTCGAAGCCAACTACGCCCGCCTACCGCTGATCGTGCTCAGCGCGAACCGCCCGTACGAAATGCTCGGGACCGGCGCCAACCAGACCGTCGAACAACTCGGGCTGTTCGGCAGTCAGGTGCGCGCGACCATCAGCCTCGGGCTCGCCGAGACCGATTCGCAGAACAGTCAGTGGCGCAGCGCCGTGTGCCGTGTCCTTGCCGCGTCCCGCGGAACCAGGTCGGGAAACGCCGGCCCCGTCCACTTCGACATCCCACTGCGCGAGCCCCTCGTGCCCGATCTCGCCGACGCCACCGCCGCACCCGCGGGCCGTGTGGACGGGTCCGCCTGGACGACGACCCAGCAGGCGACGCTCGACGTACCCGTCGACATCGATCTGTCGATCGACACCGTCGTCGTCTCCGGGCACGGCGCGGCCCTGCGGCCGGAGTTGGCGGGGTTGCCGACCGTCGCCGAACCCACAGCTCCGCTGCACGGGCTGCCGCTGCATCCGCTCGCGCTGGCACAACTGCGGCCGAAGCAGGCGATCATCACCGGCCGCCCGACGCTTCATCGCCCGGTCTCCGCCCTCCTCGCCAACCCCGATGTCGACGTCTTCGCGATCACGACGGGTCCGCGGTGGCCCGACGTCTCCGGCAACGTTCTGGCCACCGGAACGCGGGCTGTGGTGACGGGAAACCCGAGCGAGGGATGGCTCGCACGCTGCGGCGAACTGTCCGCGCGCGCCGACATCGCCGTGCGGGACCAGCTGGCGGCGCACCCGAAACCCACCGGCCTCCACGTCGCCGCAACGGTCATGTCCTCGTTGCGGGACGGTGACCAACTGCTGCTCGGAGCATCCAACCCGGTGCGCGACGCCGCACTCGTGGCGTATCCGACGCCGGGAGTCCGGGTCCGGTCCAACCGCGGCGTCGCCGGAATCGACGGCACCGTGTCGACGGCGGTCGGTGCGGCACTGACGAGCCCCGGACGCACCATCGCGTTGCTCGGTGACCTGACGTTCCTGCACGACGCGTCGGGCCTGCTCATCGGTACCGGTGAGCCGAGGCCGGAGGACTTGACGATCGTCGTCGCCAACGACGACGGCGGCGGCATCTTCGAACTGCTCGAACAGGGCGATCCGCAGTACGCCGGTGCATTCGAGCGTGTCTTCGGAACCCCGCACGGCATGGATCTCGCTGCCCTCTGCGCGGCCTACCGAATTCCGCACTCCCGCGTCGACGTGACCGAACTGGCCGACGCTCTCGCCGGCCCCGCTCCCGCCCCTCTTGGTCGTTCCGCAGGCTCCACTCCTGCTCCCCATGGTCGTTCCGCAGGCTCCACTCCTGCCGGCATCCGGGTACTCGAAGTGACGACCGAACGCTCCGGCCTACGTGAACTGCACGCCGGGATTCGCGCTCGGCTGTAGGAGTTCGGTCAGTCGGTGTCTCTCGCTTCGGCCCACTCGACGGTCTCGCGGGTTTCCTGGTCGACCATGTCCTTGATCATGTCGTTGATGAGCGACTCGATCTTGCCGCCGATCAGAGGGATCTTGACGGTCGAGCGGCCGCGCACCGTCAGGATCGACCCGTCACCGTCGGGTCGAAGCGCCAACGTGCCCTCGACCTTCGCAGGCAACGATGACGAGCCGCCCGCGAGGGTGCCGTCGGCTGCATCGCCGTCGAGTGGCCCCCAATGGTCGGTGCGGGTGATCAGCAACTTGCCCTTGATGACCTTCTTGACGAACCCCGGCAGCTCGGACGTGCCGACCTCCTCGGAGATGTCGACGGTGAAGGCGCCGTCCTCGTGGCGGATCATTTCGTATCCGTCGGTCTTCTTGGCCTTCTCGAACCGCGCCAGCCACTGATCTTCACTGGTCAGTGCTTCGTGGACGTCGGCGGGAGGGTACTCGGAGACGATCGTGAACTCGAAGTCGCGAGACATGCCAGCAGACGCTACCTAAAGAGGCGAGCCGGTGGGCGCACAGTAACGTTTATCGGCGTGAGCACCCCGAAAGTCACGCATCGAGCGCGGATCTCCGTCCTGATCGTCGCTACCGGGATTTCCGTTCTGGCGTTCCTGTTGGTGGTCGCGGCGTGGCAGAACGATCGCACCATCACCTCGGACGAGGGACGCGCGACGGCGGAAGTGCTGTCGGCGGGAAAGTTGCGTTCCGCAGTCAGCTTCGTGACCCCGGACGGTGTCACCCACAATCCTCAACTGGGTGTGCTGTACCCAACCAATCTCATTGCAGGACAACGCATCGACGTGGAGTACGCGCGCGAAGATCCCGATCTCGTCCGCGTGGCCGGGCGTGACGCAAGCGTCGCGCTCGTTCCCGCCGGCTCGGTCATCGGCGGGACCTGGATCGTTGCGGGTGGAGTGTTGTTCCTTCTCCGGCGGCGGGAGACGTCGGCTTCCTGATCGGCCGAGCGGGACGCATTGCCCGATACTCCGCGCATCGACGGGAGTGCAGCAATCGAAGGAAGTATCGGGCAATTCATCGCACCATGGGCGATCGTGGGTCAGGCGGTGGACGACGGCTCTCGCGGATCCATCGTCGTCTCGCGCCGGGACTCTTGCGTGACGCCGCGCAGCATTAGCGCGAACTTCGCCCGCTCGTAACGTCGGCGCTGCCGGATGGTCCGAGTCCGACTTCACACTGAGGATCGTGCGAGTAGCCATCGTTGCGGAATCGTTCCTACCCAACATGAACGGCGTCACGAATTCGGTGCTTCGAGTTCTCGAACATCTCCAGCGCACCGGCCACGACGCCATGGTCGTCGCCCCGGACAATCCAGCGGGCAAGCCGCGAGCCTCGATCGAGCACGATCGCGTACCGGTCCATCGCGTCCCGGCCGTCATGGTCCCCAGGATCAGCTCGCTTCCTGTCGGCGTGCCCGGCCCGGGCCTGACGGCGACGATCCGTGAATTCGCTCCGGACGTCGTTCACCTCGCGTCTCCATTCCTGCTCGGTGCGGGCGGACTCGCAGCGGCCGGCCGCCTCGGTGTGCCCGCGGTGGCGGTCTACCAGACCGACGTCGCAGGGTTCGCCGAAAGCTACGGCCTCGGTCTGACATCCCGTGCGGCGTGGCGGTGGACACGTCGAGTTCACCGCGGAGCGGCACGGACGTTGGCCCCGTCGAGCTCGGCCGTCGAGGCACTCGAACTGCACGGTGTTCCGCGGGTCCACCGTTGGGCCCGAGGTGTCGACGCCGTCCGTTTCGCGCCGTCGTCGCGCCGGGAGGCGCTGCGTACGCAGTGGTCGCCCGACGGCAGGCTGATCGTCGGGTTCGTCGGGCGGCTCGCGCCGGAGAAGCACGTCGAACGACTCGCCGCGCTGCCCGACGACGTGCAGGTGGTGATCGTCGGCGACGGTCCGGACAGGGGCGCTCTCGAGAAGCTGATGCCGACGGCGATCTTCACCGGCCAGCTCGGCGGCGACGAGTTGGCGCAGGCGTACGCAAGCTTCGACGTCTTCGTTCACCCCGGCGAGCACGAGACGTTCTGCCAAGCCGTCCAGGAAGCACTCGCCAGCGGGGTCCCGGTGATCGGTCCCGACGCCGGAGGCCCACGCGACCTGGTGGCGCACTGCCGCAACGGCTACCTGTTGCCCGTCGACAGATTCTGCGAGTTGCTGCCGAGCGCCGTGGCGGCATTGGCCTCGCCTGTCATGCGTGCCCGGTTCGGTGAGGCCGCGCGCACGTCGGTGCTGCACCGCACCTGGCCCGCGATCTGCGACGAGTTGCTCGGCCACTACGGCGACGTCCTCGGGTGGCAGCGCGAGCGGTCGCTGAGAACGGCCTGATCCCGGCGGCGGCTAAACTCGATCGTGTGCCTACAAGTTCACGTGCCACCCTCGAGAAGGAACCGCACGAGGTCGCCTCGATGTTCGACGGCGTCGCCCGTCGGTACGACATCACCAACACCGTTCTGTCGTTCGGTCAGGATCGCAGTTGGCGGAAGCTGACCCGCGCTGCGTTGAACCTGAAGCCGGGGGAGAAGGTCCTGGACCTCGCGGCTGGAACCGGGGTCTCCACGGTCGAACTGGCGCGTAGCGGCGCGTGGTGCGTCGCAACCGATTTCTCGAAGGGGATGCTGCAGGCCGGCGCTGCCCGGCCGGTGCCGATGGTGGCCGGCGACGCCATGCACCTGCCGTACGCCGATGCCAGTTTCGACGCCGCGACCATCTCCTTCGGGCTGCGGAACGTCTCCGACTTTCAGGCGGGTCTGAAGGAAATCGCGCGTGTCACCAAGCCCGGCGGTCGCCTCGTGATCTGTGAATTCTCGACGCCGACGTTCACCCCGTTCCGCACGGTGTACATGGAATATCTGATGAAGATGCTCCCTGCCGTGGCGCGGGCCGTCTCGTCGAATCCGGACGCCTACGTATACCTGGCGGAATCGATCCGCGCCTGGCCGACGCAGGAGCAGTTGGCCACCACCATCGCCGAGTCGGGCTGGTCCGGAGTGCAGTGGCGCAATCTCACCGGCGGAATCGTCGCGCTGCACCGCGCCGTGCGCTGATCGTCAGGTGAAGGGCGGCCGGCTGTCGACCTTCAGTGACGCGGTGCCCGACGCTCTCCATGCCCTGGCGACGAGGTCCGAATCTGCCTCCGTCACCAGGTTTCCCATGACGCGCACCGCGACGGTCATCAACGCACGCGAGCGCATACCGATCGGTCCCGTCGCGGGCAGGAAGCGAGGGACGGTCAGGAGCCCGGCGAGGCGTCGGGCGATGGAGAAGGCCTGTCCGTAGTGCTCACGCAGCAGCGTCGGCCATGCCAGTGTGAGGTCGTTCTCGCTCAGCATGTCGGCGACGAACCGGCCGCCTTCGAGGCTGTAGTCGATTCCTTCGCCGTTGAGCGGGTTCACGCACGCGGCGGCGTCGCCGATGATCGCCCAGTTGACTCCGGCCACGTTCGAGACCGCGCCGCCCATGGGAAGCAGAGCCGACGCCACTGCGCGAAGGTCACCCGTCAACGACCAGTCCTGTCGACGCTGCGAGGTGTACAGATCCAGCAGTGGCCGCAACGCTCCGGGGCCGGGGCGCTTGGCTGTCGCCAATGTACCGACGCCGATGTTCACCTGACCGGTGCCGAGCGGGAAGATCCAGCCGTAGCCGGGCTGTACGGTGCCCGCGGCGTCACGCAGTTCCAGGTGGGAACTGATCCACGGATCGTCCGACCTGTCGGAGTCGATGTACGCGCGGGCAGCGACCCCGAACGTGGTGTCGCGATGCCACTGTCGACCGAGTTTCTTACCGAGTGTGGAACGCACACCGTCGGCGACGATCAGCTTCTCGCAGCGGATCTCCTCACCGTTCGCGAACGTCACCGAGGTGACTTTCGCGCCGTCTCCGGTTGCGTCGACGGCCTTCGCGCCCTCGATCATCGTGGCACCGGAATCGACCGCCGCAACACGGATTCGGTCGTCGAGTTCGGTTCGCGGGACTGCGCTCCCGACCGTCGGCAAGGACCCGCCCGGCCATTCCAGCTGAAGTTCCTGACCGAAACCGGACAGCCGCAGGCCGCGATTCTCCGCTCGTCCGCGAACCCAGTCGCCGAGTCCCAGACGATTCAGCTCGGCGATCGCGCGCGGTGTAAGTCCGTCGCCGCACGTCTTGTCACGCGGAAAGGTCGCCGCGTCCGCGAGGACGACATCCCGGCCTGCTCTTGCGGCCCACGCCGCGGCGGACGACCCGGCAGGGCCCGCGCCGATGACGAGGACGTCGGTGCTTCGCACAGCGCTCACCCGTCCAGTAAAGCAGTGGCGCCGACGGGCCTGCTCCCGCGGGGTTTCGGCCCCCTCTCGCGTGGTGTGTGGCACCTTCCGGCGCTCGCCCGCGCCAGGTTCACTACGGTAGAGACGAAACGACGCCCCCGACGAGGACAGGACGAACAATCGTGAGCACTTTCGACGCGGCCGGATCGACGGTCGTTGCCGGGGTCGACCTCGTCGATCCGCAGCTTGCAGACACCGTCGCCGCGGGGCTGGAACGCGTCGAGAAGCTGATGATCGCCGAATTGTCCGACGGCGAGGATTTTCTCACCGAGGCCGCGCTGCACTTGGCGAAAGCGGGCGGTAAGCGATTCCGTCCGCTGTTCACCGTGCTGACGGCTCAGCTCGGACCCAACCCGACGGACGAGTCGATCGTCACCGCAGCGACCGTCGTCGAACTGGTGCACCTGGCGACGCTGTACCACGACGACGTGATGGACGAGGCGACGATGCGGCGCGGCGCCGAGTCGGCGAACTCGCGCTGGGGCAACAGCATCGCCATTCTCGCCGGCGACTACCTGTTCGCCCATGCGTCGCGGTTGGTGTCGACGCTCGGTCCCGAGGCCGTCCGCATCATCGCCGAGACGTTCGCGGAGTTGGTCACCGGCCAGATGCGCGAGACCATCGGCGTCAAGAAGGACGAGGATCCCGTCGCACACTATCTCCGCGTCGTCTGGGAGAAGACCGGTTCGTTGATCGCGGCGTGTGGCCGCTTCGGCGGTACGTTCTCCGGCGGAGACGCTGATCACGTCGCGTCGCTGGAACGTCTCGGCGACGCTGTCGGTACGGCGTTTCAGATCTCCGACGACATCATCGACATCTCGTCGGCGACGGAGCAATCGGGCAAGACTCCGGGCACCGACCTTCGCGAAGGTGTGCACACACTGCCTGTTCTGTTCGCGCTCCGCGAGGACGGCGCCGACGGCGATCGATTGCGGGTACTGCTCGACGGCCCCGTGACCGACGACGCGTCGGTCACCGAGGCGCTCGAACTGTTGGGGCGCTCACCGGGAATGGTTCGGGCCAAGGAGACACTCGGAGAGTTCGCCGCGAAAGCACACGCCGAGCTCGAGAAGCTCCCGCAGGGTGCAGCCAACGATGCACTGGGTCGACTGGTGGACTACACCGTCGAGCGGGTCGGCTAGATCCCGCTCGTCTCCGGCGCGCTACCCACGGGGAACTTCGTGGGGTGCGCTGATCGTTCTTCCCGTGGGCAACGAGAGAACTTCGGGAAGAGGCGCTGCAATGGGTTTCGCGAACAACGCAAAGACGTTCGGCCTGTTGGTCGGTATGTCCGCGCTCATCGTCTTCGTGGGGGCGTTGTTCAACAGTCCGACGATCTTGTTCGTGTCGATCGCGCTCGCCGTCGGGATGAACGGCTACGCCTATTTCAACAGCGCGAAGCTCGCACTGCGAGCGATGCACGCCCAGCCGGTCACCGAGGTGGAACAGCCGGCGATGTTCCGCATCGTGCGCGAGTTGGCGACGACGGCGCACCAGCCGATGCCCGCGCTGTACATCAGCCCGACGAACAACCCGAATGCGTTCGCCACCGGCCGCAATCCGCGCAACGCTGCGGTGTGCTGCACCACCGGCATTCTTCAGATCCTGGACGAGCGTGAGTTGCGGGCCGTTCTCGGCCACGAACTGTCGCACGTCTACAACCGCGACATTCTGATCTCGTCGGTGGCGGGCGCGATGGCCGCGGTGATCTCCGGGCTCGCGAACTTCGCGATGTTCGCATCCATGTTCGGCGGCCGCGGCAACGGCGGCGCCAATCCCTTTGCGCTGCTGCTCGTCTCACTGCTGGGGCCCATCGCGGCCACCGTCGTCAAGCTGGCGGTGTCGCGTTCTCGCGAGTACCAGGCGGACCGGTCGGGAGCCGAGCTGACGGGCGATCCGCTTGCTCTGGCGTCGGCGCTGCGCAAACTGGAGCGAGGCGTTCAGGCGGCACCGCTGCCGCCTGAACCGCGCCTCGCTGCCGAGTCCCACCTGATGATCGCCAGCCCGTTCCGGGCCGGAGACAAGGTCGGCAAACTGTTCTCCACGCACCCGCCGATGGCGGACCGTATCGATCGCCTCGAACGAATGGCCAGGGGAGAGTAGAACTAGCGGTAGTTGACGAACTGAAGCGCGAGGCCGAAGTCCTCGGACTTGAGCAGCTGCTGCACAGCCTGCAGGTCGTCCCGCTTCTTGCTGCTGATGCGTAACTCGTCGCCCTGGATCTGCGCCTTGACGCCCTTGGGGCCGTCGTCGCGGATCTTCTTGGTCAGCTTCTTCGCGTTCTCGCTCGAGATGCCCTGAACGAGCTTCCCGGTCACCTTGTAGACCTTGCCCGACGCCGCCGGCTCGTTGGTCTCGAACGCTTTCAGCGACACATCGCGGCGAATCAGTTTTTCCTTGAAGACGTCGAGGGCGGCTTTCACCTTCTCTTCGCTCTCGGAGGTGATCACGATCACCTCGTTGTCGCCGCTGCCCGACCACTCGATCACGGTGCCGGAACCGCGGAAGTCGAACCGCGTCGCGAGCTCCTTCGCAGCCTGTCCCAGAGCGTTGTCGACCTCTTGACGGTCGACCTTGCTCACTACGTCGAAGGAAGAATCAGCCACGTGCAACTCCTGTACTCGAATCGGTTTCGATCGGCTTCTGTGAGCCGATCCGTGAGGCTCGTCCTGACGACGTTAGCTCGTTCGCACCCGCGCTATCCACCCGGTTTGCGTTTCCGGGGGACGTTCGTTGTATTCTTCTCTCCGCGTCGAAGAGAGCGAAAGTTCTCGTCGAGCACCCGGCAGATTGCCCGAGCGGCCAATGGGAGCGGACTGTAAATCCGTCGGCTTATGCCTACGTAGGTTCGAATCCTACATCTGCCACACAGATGCCCCGGCGAGAGAAATTCTCGCTGGGGTTTCTACTGTAAGAGGATCCGCAGAAGGCGCGGCGAGCACGCAATTTGGTACTCGACGCTCGGACTGTGTAACCTCTTGAAGGCTTCGACGCACGGCTTGCCGCGCAGAGAAGCGAACGCCCCCTTAGCTCAGTCGGTAGAGCGTTTCCATGGTAAGGAAAAGGTCAACGGTTCGATTCCGTTAGGGGGCTCGCTGGATTGGATGGTTCGCGTCCACACCCTTGTTAGTGAGATGGTGTAGGGGTGAGCACCTGAGGCGGTGTAGCTCAGTTGGTAGAGCAAACGACTCATAATCGTTGCGTCGCCGGTTCAAGTCCGGTCACCGCTACACAAGAAGAATGCACAGTCCTGATTAACCGGATCAGATTTACCCGAAAGTAGGCATCCAGTGGCCTCCTCCACCGATGTGCGGCCCAAGATCACCTTGGCCTGCGAGGTTTGCAAGCACCGTAACTACATCACGAAGAAGAACCGCCGCAACGATCCCGACCGCCTCGAGCTGAAGAAGTTCTGCTCGAACTGCGGCACGCATCGCGCGCACCGCGAGTCTCGCTAGTCGCGAGCCTCATCGGCTGCTGGTTCTCGTTCGGAGTCGACGCCACGCGTTAGGCTTACTTTTCGTGCCCTAACCGCATCTGCGTCCTGGGTAGAAAAGGTTCTTTCAGCGTGACCGAGTCAGTGCAGGACCCAGAGCTGGTGCAAGATCCAGCTCTGCATGCGGCGGCGATGGTGGGCCACCACTACAAGGTGGACCACGCCTACGAGGTCGGTCGTGAGAAGGTGCGTGAGTACGCCCGTGCCGTCCAGGACTGGCACCCCGCCCACCACGACGAGGATGCAGCCAAAGGCCTCGGATACGACGGCCTGCTTGCCCCGCTGACGTTCATCTCGTTGGTCGGCATCATCGCGCAGTCGCGGATGTTCAAGGAATTCATCACCGGGTACGACCCGAGTCAGATTCTGCAGACCGATCAGAGGCTGCAATTCCACAAGGCCATTCAGGTCGGTGACGAGTTGTCCTGCGAGGTCTACCTCGAATCGTTCCGCCAGATGAGCGGCAGTGACATCATCACCACCAAGAACATCGTGACCGATCAGAACGGCGAGCTGGTACAGACGACCTGGACGACGCTGGTCGCCCGAACCGGCGGCGAAGTCGACGAGAACATCGCCCACGCAGTCAAGGAAGTGATCATGCATGGCGCTTCGTAGTTTTGCGGATGTGGCGGTCGGCGACGAGCTGCCCGAGCGCGTGGTCAAGCTGACCCGCGGAGATCTGGTCAACTACGCCGGCGTGTCCGGTGATCCCAATCCGATCCACTGGAGCGACGAGGTCGTCAAGCTCGCGGGATTGGACAACGTCATCGCCCACGGCATGTTGACGATGGGTCTCGGCGCTGGGTTCGTGACGTCGTGGCTCGGCGACCCGGGTGCGGTCACCGAGTACAACGTCCGCTTCACCAGCTCCGTGTACGTGCCCGCGGATTCGGCCGCGTCGGTCGAGTACACCGGCAAGGTGAAGTCGGTCGACCCCGAATCCAAGTCCGCGGTCATCGCGATCACAGCGAAGTCCGAGGGCAAGAAGATCTTCGGTAGGGCGACGGCAACCGTCCGTCTGGCCTGACCTGCCTGATTTCAAACTTCCATAGCCTGTGCAGTACACTGAGATTTCTGGGGTTGTTCAGCGCTGCGCGCTGCCAAGACTCTCTTTCGAGGGTGTGAGGTAGCGCGTACGTCGTGTGTGACTCCAGAACGGTCCGACTCCAATCGGGTTGGACCGAAGGGGCGTAGCTCAATTGGTAGAGCAACGGTCTCCAAAACCGTAGGTTGCAGGTTCAAGTCCTGTCGCCCCTGCCCATGTGGCTCCCTCACCGCATTTCCGGTGAGGAGAGCGACGGTGTCAGCTACTGAGAGGAACGACGGGTGAGCGAGGAGCGCGGCAAGCGCGAAGACGAGTCCGGGGATTCGTCAACGCCCGATTCGTCGACGCCGGATGCCTCTGTATCCCAGAACGACACTTCCTCCGCCGCTGTCGCCAAGCCTTCCGGCAAGCGCACTGCGCGACGTTCACGGACCGCAGGCGCTGCGTCCGAGCCCGTGTCGATCTCCAAGTCGTCGGACGGCAAGTCCACCGCGCCGGCAGGCAAGGCATCCGTTGCCACCCGCACGCCGAAGTCCCGCGAGGCGAAGCGCCCGAACATCTTCAAGCGTCTGATCCAGTTCCTGCGCGAGGTCGTCGCAGAGCTGCGCAAGGTCATCTGGCCGAACCGCAAGCAAATGGTCACCTACACCAGCGTCGTGCTCGTGTTCGTGGCGTTCATGGTCGCGTACATCAGCGGTCTGGACCTGGCATTCACGCAAGGCGTCGAGTGGCTGTTCGGTTGACACCGATCCGCTGGCCGAGTCCGATGAGTAGTACGACATGCATGAAACGACAGAAAGGGTGCCTGCTGTGAGCACGCCGCACAACGACGCCACCGAAGTGGCCGCATTCGACGCCGATGTCGAGGCGACCAAACAGGGCCTCGAAGCGGAGCAGGCCGCTCTGGACCGCGAGACCGACGAGGCCATCGCTGCCGACGTCGCCGCTGCCGCCGGTGACGACGCGGTAGCCGACGAGACGGCAGAGGCCGAGCCCGCCGAGGTCGAGGATCCGGTCGCCGAGTTCAAGGCAGCTCTCCGACGCGCACCCGGTGACTGGTACGTCATCCACTCGTACGCAGGCTACGAGAACAAGGTCAAGACCAACCTCGAGACTCGTGTGCAGAACCTCGACGTCGGCGACTACATCTTCCAGGTCGAGGTCCCGATCGAAGAGGTCACCGAGATCAAGAACGGCCAGCGCAAGCAGGTCAACCGCAAGGTTCTGCCCGGCTACATCCTGGTCCGGATGGAACTCAACGACGAGTCGTGGGGCGCGGTGCGCAACACCCCCGGTGTCACCGGATTCGTCGGCGCCACGTCGCGTCCGTCGCCGCTGACCATCAACGAGGTCGTCAAGTTCCTCATGCCGCAGGACGGGCAGAAGAAGGACGCGAAGGCCACGGCTGCTGCAGCCGAGGGCGCTACCACCGAGACCACGTCGAAGCCGGCCATCGAGGTCGACTTCGAGGTCGGCGAGTCCGTCACCGTCATGGACGGCCCGTTCGCGACACTCCCGGCCAGCATCAGCGAAGTCAACGCCGAGCAGCAGAAGCTCAAGGTGCTGGTATCCATCTTCGGCCGTGAGACTCCGGTCGAACTGGGCTTCACGCAGGTCGCCAAGATCTAGTCGGCGCCGCGTGGGCGAGCCCACACAGAACTTGCAGTAGTTACCGCAAGAAACCCGAGCGAATACAAGGAAAAAGAAATGCCCCCGAAGAAGAAGAAGCTAGCCGGGATCATCAAGCTTCAGATCCAGGCAGGACAGGCCAACCCTGCTCCTCCCGTCGGCCCCGCACTGGGTCAGCACGGCGTCAACATCATGGAGTTCTGCAAGGCGTACAACGCAGCGACCGAGTCGCAGCGCGGAAACGTCGTGCCGGTCGAGATCTCGGTCTACGAAGACCGTACGTTCGACTTCAAGCTCAAGACTCCTCCCGCCGCCAAGCTGCTGCTCAAGGCTGCAGGCGTCGCCAAGGGTTCGGGCGAGCCGCACAAGACCAAGGTCGCCAAGGTGACCATGGACCAGGTGCGCGAAATCGCCAAGACCAAGGCAGAAGACCTCAACGCCAACGACATCGACCAGGCCGCGAAGATCATCGCCGGTACTGCTCGTTCGATGGGCATCACGGTCGAAGGCTGACCTAGGCCTCGTCACACACGAAGCGTCACGTGGGAGGGCCTGCCAGGCCTGTCAACCACACTGAACTCATGATTGGACAGTAAGAAATGGCAAAGCGCAGCAAGGCCTACCTCGAGCAGGCCGCAAAGGTGAATGCAGACAACCTGTACTCGCCGCTTCAGGCAGCACAGTTGGCCAAGGACACCGCGTCGAGCAAGTTCGACGCCACCGTCGAGGTCGCCGTTCGTCTCGGCGTCGACCCTCGTAAGGCCGACCAGATGGTGCGCGGCACCGTCAACCTTCCCCACGGCACCGGCAAGACCGCTCGGGTCATCGTTTTCGCCGCTGGTGAGAAGGCTGCAGAAGCAGAGGCAGCAGGAGCCGACGTCGTCGGCGCAGAGGATCTGATCGAGCGCATCCAGGGCGGTTTCCTGGACTTCGACGCCGCGATCGCCACCCCGGACCAGATGGCCAAGGTCGGCCGCATCGCCCGCGTCCTCGGACCGCGTGGCCTCATGCCGAACCCGAAGACGGGCACCGTCACCAACGACGTCACCAAGGCCGTCAACGACATCAAGGGCGGAAAGATCAACTTCCGCGTCGACAAGCAGGCCAACCTGCACTTCGTCATCGGCAAGGCATCGTTCGACAACGCCAAGCTGGTAGAGAACTACGGTGCGGCACTCGACGAGATCCTCCGTGCGAAGCCGTCCTCCGCCAAGGGCCGCTACGTCAAGAAGATCACCGTCTCGACGACGACCGGACCGGGAATCCCCGTGGACCCGAACCGCACGCGTAACCTCCTCGAGGACGACGCAGAAGCGTAAGCAGTAGTACCGAAAGAGGGCCGACCCCACCGGGGGGCGGCCCTCTTTCGTATTTCGTGCGTCTCGCGGAACCGATCAGGCTCGCGCGAAGTTGGACGACAGTTCGCCGAGGATTTCGTCCCACAGTGGACGGGGGAGGTCGTGGCCCATTCCGCCGATGAGGTGGAGTGAGGATCCGGGGACTGCTCGGGCGACGGCTTTGCCACCGGAGGGGCGCATGAGGCGGTCGGCGCGGCCGTGGACGACGACGGTGGGTGCGGAGATCTGCGCGGCGATCCGGCGGAGACTGCCTGTCCCGGTCACGGCGGCCATCTGGCGAAGTGCGCCGGCGGGGTTGTAGTTGCGGTCGTACATTTCGCCTGCGGTGACGAGGAGTTCTTCCATGGGCGTGGGATACGCGGGGCTGCCGATGATTCGTCGGGTGTTGGCGGAGTGGGCGACGATCTGTTCGCGGGTGGCGCCCGGGCCAGGGCCTTTCATGAGGGGGAGGAGTGCGCGCGGGTCGGGCGGCGGCAGGAAGGCCTCGTTGGTGCTGGAGAAGATGATCGCGGTGCTCAGTACGCGATTCGGGTACAGCCCGGCGAAGACCTGCGCGATCATTCCGCCCATGGATGCGCCGACGACATGTACCTGTTCGATGTCGAGGTGGTCGAGTAGGCCTTTGGTGTCGAGTGCCATGTCCTTCAGGGTGTACGGGACGGTGCTCGACGCGCCGAGGCCCGTGCGGATCAGCCGGAGCAAGGCGGAGCCTTCGATGCGGAGCCCGTCCATCTTGGTGGACAGTCCGATGTCGCGGTTGTCGAATCGGATGACCCGGAATCCCAGGTCGACGATTCGCTCGCAGAATTCCTTGGGCCACAGCGTCATCTGGGCACTGAGCCCCATGATCATCAGGACTACCGGGTCGTCGGGGTTGCCCATGTCCTCGTAGGCGAGTTCGATGCCGTTCGACGGTGCGAAGCCGGTGCGGGTCTGCATTGGTTCTCCTTCACCAGCCTGGGTCGTCGAGCATGGGCACGACGAGGAAGCTGGGGTTCTCGGGATCGATGACGATGTCCTGGCTGCGGGCTCGGGTTCGAAGCAGGTCGGGGAGGATGGGCATGAATCGAGGCGGGTCGGCGGCGAATACGTCGACTCTCAGGCGGTGTCCGACGGAGATCGCGGCTTCGGTGGTGAGCAAGTCGATGTCGAGGGTCAACGGTTCACCGACGGGTACCGGAAGCATCGAGGCTTCGGTCAATGGGTGGTGCGGGCGGGTGTAGTCACCGTTGGGGGCGAACAAGGACTTCTCGTCGTCGACGGCTCGGCGCGATGCGAGCAGGGCCCCGTTGGTCACGACGGTGGACGTGCCGTCGGGTGCGACGTCGCACACCATGATGGCCCAGAGTGCTTCTCGTGCACGGCATACGACGCGCAGATGCAGATTCATCGGTCCCGAGATCACCGTGTCGACCGAGGCCGGCATCGTCGTGAAACTGACCGCGGCGCCCTCGGCGAATCGATTGTCGTAGGTGAAGCCACCACCGAGGACGGCGGTGACTCCGGCGAGCACCTGCGTCGTGTCCCGTGAGACGACGGCTCGAAGCGAGGGGCGGACGGTGAATGTTCCACTGCTGCCGTCGGATCGGCCGCCGAGTGTGCCGTCGGCTGCTGCGTGCCGCGCCGTTCCCGACGTGGCGGCGGACAGGTACAGCCGTTGCGGTACGGCGTGGGGTGCGGGGAAGCGGCCGTGGGCCGTCCACGATCCGCCCTGGCTGCGGAGCGTGACGGGCCCGAATCGCTCGATACCGTTGTCCTCGTCGCGTAGCCAGCGGTCGAACCATGCTCGTTCCAGCACGTCCAGCCGTGGCGGAAAACCCGGTCGGCCGAAGCCGATTCCGGGGTTGCCGTGGTAGCCGTCTCCGACGAGGAGTTGTTTCCGGCCGCGTTCGAGGGCCAGGCGGTTGTAGATGTCGGGTGCGGATCCACCGAAGATGTCGTGCCAGCATCCGTACACGAACGTGGGGACGTCGATCTCTTCGATGTCCGCGTCGATGTTGTCGTAGTACGGGTCGTCGTAGATCCGGGTGTCGCCACCGGTCAGGAAACCTTTGGCAAGGTCGAACATGTGGGTCGCGGGGGATGCCGCTCGGTCGCGAAGCCACGTCAGGGCGTCGACGCCGCGGAGCGTCGGAAACCATTTGAGCGCGTTCACCGCCGTCAGCCACAACGGGATGAACAGTGACGGTGCACCTCCCGTCGCGAAGATCTCCCGAACGATGTCGACGGAGCCCTCCACGGCGAACACTGCGTGCAGGCCGTCGGGCCGCTTGGATGCTGCTTGCAGTGCGTTGATGGCGGAGTAGGAGATACCGGTCATGCCGACGCGGCCGTTGCACCAGGGCTGGGAGGTGATCCAGTCGATGATCTCGACGGAATCGAGCTGCTCGCGATCCCCGAGGATGTCCCACGTGCCGTTCGACGAGCCGGTACCACGTGCGTCGACGATGACCTGGACGTAGCCGCTTCGAATCAGATGCCGGTTGACCGACAGCAGATCGGCGGCACCGCCGTCCACGATGCGCGTGATCTCGGTGATTCCGTCGAACGCGGTGTTGCTCAGGTCGAATCGACGCGACGCACCGCGAAGGGCACGTCCCAGGACTGGCGCCCCGAGGAGTGCGTCTATGCCGGTGATCAACCGCTTGTTGTACGGGGTGATGTTGAGGACCGCGGGCAGTGCGGTCTCCACGGCCCGACCCGCCGCGTCGGCCGGACGCATGACATCTGCGCGTAGCACCGTCCCGTCGCTCATCGTGACCGGGACGTTCCGTGTGCGTGCGATCCGCGGGTACAACGGTGGAGATTCGACGAGGCTGCGCCAGGCGGCAGCTGCGTCGCCGCCGCTCGGGTCCCGCTCCGGGCTCGATCCGGCGGAGTCCGGTAGGAGCAGTGGGCGTGGCTGCGCTGCCGTCATGTTCTCGATTCAACAGCCCCGAGTACCGTCTTGTCCTGCGTGCGCCGATTGTTGTTCACGATGACAGCGTTGCCGGTGCGTCGTCACAGCAGCGCGTTTTGGACTTTGCGGCGCAGCGCTGTAGTCTGGTCGACGGCTCTGAATCGGATTTCGGTTCGGATCCGCCCAAACAAGTTCTACCCAAGACCGTTGGTCACCGCCTTCTCGGGGGATTTCTTTCACGAGATTGCGGTTGAAGGTCCGAGACACTCGGACGGCCCACGCAGGAGAACGAGGTAAGGGACCTGTTCGACGGTTCGGATCACTCCACGCCGCCATCATGTCTACGCCCCGTGTGCCTCCTGCACCGGGGCGTTCGTCGTTTCTGCAGGACCTCTCGCGATCGACATAACTTCCACGAGAGGAGGCGAAGTATGGCAAAGCCCGAAAAGGTCTCAGCGGTTTCCGAGATCACCGAGCAGTTCAAGGGTTCGACGGCTGCCGTCGTCACGGAATACCGTGGCCTGTCGGTATCCGGATTGACCCAGCTGCGGCGTGCGCTCGGCGACAGTGCCACCTACTCCGTCGCCAAGAACACCCTGGTCAAGCGCGCTGCTGCCGAAGCCGGCATCACCGGGCTGGACGAGTTGTTCGTCGGACCGACCGCCATTGCGTTCATCAAGGGCGAGCCGGTCGACGCTGCGAAGGCCATCAAGGCCTTCGCGAAGGACAACAAGGCCTTGGTCGTCAAGGGCGGCTACATGGACGGCGCGACGCTGTCCGTGGACGAGATCAACAAGATCGCGGACCTCGAGTCCCGCGAAATCTTGCTTGCAAAGCTCGCAGGTGCCATGAAGGGCAACCTGTCGAAGGCTGCAGGACTGTTCAATGCACCTGCTTCGCAGGTTGCACGTCTGGCTCAGGCATTGGCAGACAAGAAGGCCACCGAAGGTTCTGCAGCTCCCGCAGCTGCTGCAGCCGAGGCACCGGCAGAAGCAGAAGCTCCCGCCGAAAGCTGATCCGCACTCACAGCGACAGCTACACAACCAACCTGTGTCGCGGATCAGCGACTCGGTACTAAAGGAAGGACCGCCACCATGGCGAAGCTCAGCACCGAAGAATTGCTCGACCAGTTCAAGGAGCTCACCCTCCTCGAGCTCAGCGAGTTCGTGAAGGCATTCGAGGAGACCTTCGAGGTCACCGCAGCCGCTCCCGTCGCCGTCGCCGCTGCTGGCGCACCGGCTGCCGGTGGCGCTGACGCTGCCGAGGAGCAGGACGAGTTCGACGTCGTCCTCGAGTCGGCCGGCGACAAGAAGATCCAGGTCATCAAGGTCGTTCGTGAGGTCGTCTCCGGCCTCGGCCTGAAGGAAGCCAAGGACCTCGTCGAGAGCGCTCCGAAGGCAATCCTGGAGAAGGTCGCCAAGGATGCAGCCGAGGCTGCCAAGGAGAAGCTGGAAGCAGCCGGCGCGAAGATCTCCGTCAAGTAATTCTGGCGTAGCTCGTACACACGAAGGGCCATCCCCACTCGGGGGTGGCCCTTCGTCGTGTCGTGTTCGGGTCTGTTACCTATGTCTTCGCCTCGGTTCTGTTCGTTCTCACAACGCTGTGCCGTTGGGTTTCATCACAAATCGGGCGAGTCGCACGCGTGTCGTGGTGAGATGAGCCACACTGATGCAAGGACCGCAGCCCGACTCGGGGAAGTTATTACTGGGCAGTAAGCTCCGGTGTCGGTGTGGACACTCGTGTGCGATAGAGTGACCCAACCCACATCCGGGTCGATGTGAACGAACTGTGGAGGTCAGCGTGGGAGTCGAGGTTTCGGTCGAGGGATTGACCAAGTCTTTCGGTGTCCAGAAGATTTGGCAGGACGTCACTTTGACGTTGCCGTCGGGCGAGGTCAGTGCACTGCTGGGACCGTCGGGAACCGGTAAGTCGGTGTTCCTGAAGTCGCTGATCGGTCTCCTTCGCCCCGAGCAGGGCAAGATTTTCATCGACGGGACCGACATTCTGCAGTGCAGTTCGCGGGAGCTGTACGAGATCCGCAAGCTGTTCGGAGTGCTGTTCCAGGACGGTGCTCTCTTCGGGTCGATGAACTTGTACGACAACGTGGCGTTCCCGCTGCGTGAGCACACCAAGAAGTCCGAGTCCGACATCCGCAAGATCGTCATGGAGAAGCTCGAACTGACGGGCCTGATCGGCGCGGAGGACAAGCTGCCCGGCGAGATCTCCGGAGGTATGCGCAAGCGCGCCGGCTTGGCCCGTGCGTTGGTGTTGGACCCGGAGATCATCCTGGTCGACGAGCCGGACTCGGGGTTGGATCCGGTACGTACGACCTACATTTCGCAGACGTTGATCGACATCAACGCCGAGATCGATGCGACCATTCTGATCGTGTCGCACAACATCAACCTGGCTCGGACGGTGCCGGACAACATCGGGATGCTGTTCCGCCGTCAGTTGGTCATGTTCGGTCCGCGTGAGGTGCTGCTGACCTCCGACGAACCTGTGGTCAAGCAGTTCCTGAACGGCACGATGATCGGGCCGATCGGTATGTCGGAGGAGAAGGACGAGGCGCAGATGGCGCACGAGCAAGCTCTTGTCGACGCCGGGCATCATGCTGGTGGTGTCGACGACGTGGAAGGTATCGTGCCGCAGATGAAAGCGACTCCCGGTACGCCGGTTCGGCAGGCAGTCGGTCGCCGTCAGGAGCGGGTGCGTCAGATCATGCACACCCTTCCGCAGAGCGCTCAGGTCGCCATTCAGGAAAGCCTCGACACCACGGACCCCGGCAGCCAGACACCCGCGTACGCGGGGAGCCAGACGTACGAGAACGACGGCCACACCGGTTACGACAACGCCGGCTACGACAACGCCGCGTACGACAACTCCGGCTACGGCAACTCCGGCTACGACCAATCCGGGTACGACAATTCAGGCTATGACACTTCAGGACGTAGCGATCAGGGCCACGGTCCTGCGCAGGGGCGGGGACAATAAGCACCATGGGGGGATCGAAGAAGTCCGCTCTTGCTCCGGCGGGCGCAGCACTCGCGCAAGCCGGAAACATCGTAGAACTACTGGTCGACGTCGTTCGGAACACGTTCAGACGGCCCTTCCAGTTTCGCGAGTTCATCGAACAGGCCTGGTTCATCGCCAGCGTCACGATTCTGCCGACGGCGCTCGTCGCCATTCCGTTCGGCGCGGTCGTCTCGCTGCAGACGGGTTCTCTGATCAAGCAGCTCGGCGCCGAGTCGTTCACCGGCGCGGCGAGCGTCCTGGCGGTGATCCAGCAAGGCAGCCCGATCGTGACGGCGCTGCTGATCGCCGGTGCTGCCGGGTCGGCTGTGACCGCCGACCTCGGTTCGCGAACCATTCGTGAAGAGATCGACGCGATGCGAGTACTCGGAATCGACCCGATTCATCGTCTGGTCGTACCGCGCGTGCTCGCCATGATCCTCGTCGCGCTGCTCTTGAACGGATTGGTGTCCGTCGTCGGAATCGCG
This sequence comes from Rhodococcus sp. RS1C4, assembly GCF_002258225.1. Lineage (NCBI taxonomy): Bacteria > Bacillati > Actinomycetota > Actinomycetes > Mycobacteriales > Nocardiaceae > Rhodococcus > Rhodococcus sp. RS1C4. Next base: position 40,745 of record NZ_NOXZ01000029.1, read on the forward strand.
GGCGGCTACTTCTTCAACGTCGTGCTGCAGGGCGGTACCCCCGGCGCTTACCTCGCCTCGTTCTCGGCGCTCGCGCAGCTGCCGGATCTGTATGTGGCCGAACTGAAAGCAGCGATCTTCGGGCTGATCGCAGGCATCATCGCCTCCTACAAGGGACTCAATCCCAACCCCGGCCCCAAGGGCGTCGGCGAGGCAGTGAACCAGACGGTGGTCATCACCTTCCTGCTGCTGTTCTTCGCCAACCTCATTCTCACCCTGGTGTACCTCCAGGTCGTGCCGGCGAAGGGAAGCTGACGCGCAATGACCATCGCCAAAGGTCGCGGCGACCGTACTCTCATGCGCGCGAAGCGCATCGCCGGTGCTCCGCTCACCGTGTTGGACAACGCGGGCGAGCAGATGTCGTTCTACGTGCGTGCCATCGGATGGATTCCGCGCACGCTCGTTCACTACAAGAAGGAAGTTCTGCGACTTCTCGCCGAGGTCACCTTCGGCTCGGGAGCCCTCGCGGTCATCGGCGGCACCATCGGCGTCATCGTCATGATGTCCGGTGCCACCGGTGTGGTCGTGGGTCTGCAGGGATACGCCGCACTCGAGCAGCTCGGAAGCTCGGTCCTCACCGGCTTCCTCTCCGCGTACGTCAACACGCGTGAAATCGCGCCTGTCGTCGCAGGTCTCGCCCTGTCCGCGACGGTCGGGGCCGGATTCACGGCACAGCTCGGCGCGATGAGAATCTCCGAGGAGATCGACGCGCTCGAAGTGATGGCGGTGCCCAGCGTTCCGTTCCTCGTCACCACACGCATGATCGCCGGATTCGTCGCCGTCATCCCGCTCTACATCGTGGGACTCCTGGCGTCGTACATCGCATCACGCGGAATCAGCACGATATTCAACGGGCAGTCGGGTGGGTCGTACGACCACTACTTCAATCTGTTCCTACCGCCCGAGGATGTTCTCTATTCGTTCCTCAAGGTGTTGATCTTCGCGTTCGTGCTGATCATGATCCACTGCTACTACGGATTCCATGCATCGGGCGGACCTGCAGGCGTCGGGGTAGCCGTGGGCCGCGCCGTGCGAACGGCCATCGTGACGGTGGCGGTACTGGACTTCTTCCTCAGCCTCGCAATCTGGGGAACCACGACGACAGTGAGGGTTGCAGGATGATCGACTCGCCGTCGCGGCTGAAGCGACTTCTGCTCGGCCTCGCGTTCTTTCTGGTGTTGATCCTCTTCCTCGGATGGTCGGTCACCTCGTACAACAAGACCTTCAAGAAAGTCGTCAGTATCGACCTGGTGACCGATTCGGTGGGTAATGCGTTGCCCAGCAACGCGGATGTGAAGGTTCGCGGTTTGATCGTCGGTGAA